>JALNXI010000029.1 GCA_023230425.1 Methanoculleus sp.
CCATCCGCTCAAATATCAGGGGGACTCTGCCGTACTCGGCCTCGATCTCCCGGAGGAGCTCGCCCGCTATGACGTCCGACCCCCGTTCTGCAACCCTCGTGAGTATCTTCTCGAAGTCCATCGCTACACCAATATCCTGGTCTCTGAGAAGGGTTTAATCCGTATCAATATGTAATTGCGCATCCGTGACGGCTTAACGTCGGCGATATCCCCGATGGTGATCCCGTCCGCGACCTCAAGCGACCGCATATCATCGGCATACAGGTCATAAGGGAGTTTCACCCGCAGGCCCTCCATCTGGGCGGTCACCGGCGTAGGGTGCGTCAGCATGCTGACCTCCTGGATCCGCTCCCCGATGATCGCCATCAGGCGGGGCGGGAAGATAGAGAGCGGGTCCCTCGCGAGGTCGTCCCGCCGGGCATCCAGGGTGCGGGAGACCTCGTCCACCAGTTCGTCGAGTTTCGCGAGTTCTTCAGGGCGCTTGAACCGGTGCATGATCCTGCCGACGCCCCCAACGTAACCCTCAACAGGAGGGTCGATGATCCGCATCAGGGTCTCGCGGTCCGGGGCTCCGGTCACCACGATCGGCACGTGGATCCCCTGCCTGAGCACCGGGAACTTCTGCCGGATACACTCCTCGAAGTTTCCGAGGGCGTAGACGGCAAGATCGTGCTCGTTGATGATGTCCCGCTCCTCGTCGTTCAAGTTTGCTATCCGTTTTCCAAATCCCCGGGCGAGCCCGACCATATTCGTCTTCGCGCCGGACCGCCGGAGGTACTCGGCGATATCACAGGCAGTATGGGGGAGGTGGTGGATCTCCAGGCTCGGGCTGACCACAGCGATCTCGGTTCCGACGAGGGGCGCCTCGGTCACCTCGCCGGCAAGCGGTTTAGCAACCTCCCGTATCAGGTCGATATCATCCCGCGGCACGAACGACTGGAGCACGACGTCCTGAGCCATGACGTGCTTCTGCACGATGTAGCCCCCGAGGTCGTCGATAAGGTCCATGATCTCGTCGTGCCGGTAGACGCCTCCCTTGTAGGTCACCGGTACCAGCGTCGTCACAGCGTCACCCCCATCTTTGCAAAGATCGGTCTTACCATCGTCTCCACGATGTCGCCAGGCAGGGTATCCTCACTTGCTACATAGTAAAACTTCTCGTCCCTGATGTACTGACGGCGGACCTTGAACCCCTCGGGAGCGATGTACTGCAGAGCGTAGATGACGTCCTTATAGAGCGTCTCGCTCGGGTCGGCGACCACCACATGCCCGAGGTCCTCTTCCCCGGCTACCCCCGCCGGGAGGACGATTGTGAACCGGTCGGGCTGGTCGACGCTCTCCTTCCCAAAGCGGGCCCAGAGTTTCTGGAGCAGCGGCGCAAGGTAGGTTTCGTCACCGATATCAATCACGATCCCTTTCTCGCCGGGGTTGACGTTAGCAAAGTCGCTGACCCGGATAGCCCGCGGCATATGACGGAGCATTCCTGCGGCGACAAATATCGGCACCTTCGGGTCGACGTAGATGTGAAGCCGGTCGATCACCTTGATCAGGTCGAGGTCCTGGAGGACATCGGCCGCGATCCGCTCATAGGCCTCTCTCCCGACCGCATCAGGAGACTCGACCACGAAGTAGTTCAACGGGGGCATCTACTCTCCCAGGATGAATCCGGATGATAGCAGGGCCGACCCGACTGCGCCGATATACTGCGAGTAGGGCGGGACGACGATCTCGGTCTGCAGGAGTTGGCCCATCGCATAGACCAGTCCCTCAATCAGCGAGGTGCCGCCCACCATGATCACCGGCTCTTTGATGTCGATCTCCTGTAACTGCTGCTCAAAGACCTGTTCCGCAACACTGTGGCAGGCCGCAGCCGCCACATCCTCCCGCGAGCTCCCGGCAGCGAGGGCGTTCACCAGGCTCTGCGTCCCGAAGACAATGCAGTAACTGTTCATCGAGACGTTCTTCCCCATGCCCTTCATGGCGAGCGGACCGAGCTCGGTGATGTCCACACCGAGACGCTTTGCGGTCATCTCCAGGAACCGGCCGCTCGCGCCTGCACAGATTCCGCCCATCGTGAAGGTCCCGGGGATACCGTCGATCACGCTGATCGCCTTGTTGTCCATGCCGCCGATATCGATGACGGTCGAGGGGCCCCGCTGGTGGCCGGCGAGGTAGACGGCGCCCTTCGAGTTCACCGTCAACTCCTCCTGGATCAGGTCGGCCTTGAGATGTTTCCCGATCAGGAACCGCCCGTAGCCGGTGGTGCCGATCGCCTGGATATCCTCACGGGCGAGGCCCGCCATCTCAAGCGCCTGGGCGACGGCTCCCTCCGCACTCTTGATCACCTCGGTCGTCGGGAGCCAGCCGGTGCCGACGATCTTGTTATCCTTCATCACGACCGCCTTTGTGGTGCTCGACCCCGAGTCGACACCCATCGTGATCCCGGTCTGCTCCTCACGGGCAAGGAGCGCCCGCCGCCGTGCGATGGTGGTCAGGGCCTCCATCCTCGTGAGAAGAGTTCCTGAGGTCGTCCGCTCGGTGAACGAGTAACTCACCACCGGCAGCTTTGAATGTTCGGGAATGTACCGGCGAAGCTCGTTTCGGACGATCGCTGCCTCGGCGCACCGGAAACATGTGCCGATGAAGACCCCGTCGGCATCCACCTTCCCGTCCACGAGCGCCATACCCCGGGCGATCATCAGTTTCAAGTCGGCGCTCCGGACGTCCAGCCCGAATTTGTCAACTGCCCGCTCGACATCGGCAAGCGCGATGTCGGGGAAGAAGACTTCCGCGCCCACCGCCTCGGCGGCATCGTAGATCTCCTTCTGGACGCCGCTGTACTCCGGCCCGCAGGAGAGTTGGGCGATCCGCACCTTCCTGCTCACGCTTCACCCTCCTTCGGGAGACTTGCGAGAAATTTCTTGATGGCGGCGACGAACTGCACACCTTCGTCCTCGTTTGTGGGATACTTCAGTTCCAGAATTGGTATACCGCTCTGGCGCAGGGAGAAGAGGATCAACTCGTCGGTGCGGGCGCACCCCATGCACCCGAACGCAAGGTCAGCGTCGTTGACGACGACCGCGGCCTCGGCCTCCTCGATGAGAGGTCCGTAGATCGCCATCCGTCCCCGGACGCCGGACGGCACCTCGACAGCCGCATACTTCAGGCCGCGTTTCGGCTCTTCGGGCGTGATCTGCAGGGGGGGGGAGTCGATCCCGGCAGTCTGTATCCGCTCCCGGATACCAAGGGCTGCACCGAGCGGTTTGTGGCCGAACCGGGCCACAAGATCGGAGAGAATGAGGCTCGTTGCAGGGTAGATAAACACCTTTGCCATTGTATTCAGGACTCCTCTGTATCTATTAGTTCTTGTAATCGTTTTATATCGAGTAACGGTCTCCTCTCGCGTGCAGGCGCCGCCTCCGGCACCGCCGCATCCTCCCCCCGGCGCTCGACCTCTTCAAGGCCGTGGGTGATATAGCGGAGAATACGGAACTCGCGCTCGTGGCCGAGGTAGCCCGGCCGCGCTCCGCCAAGGTTCGCCCGGCACCGCCTCGGATCCCCGGGCGGGAACCCCCGGTCCTTGACGAAGATGTGGGTCGGGTCGAACGTGCGGATCTCGGTGATGAGGCGGTCGACCGCCTCAGGCTCACCCGTCACCTGCAGCCCGAAACACGTCTCCTTGATCAGGACACCTTCGGACGCCTCATACGCCCTGAGCGCGAGCTCGCCGGGGGTCATGGACGGCGACTCGACGAAGACGTATTTGGTCACCGTGCCGACGTGGTCCGGAGTATAATCAGCCATTCACTTCACCTCCCTCACGTACACCGTTGTTCCTTCGCGCATCCCGGCAAGGTTCCCCGCGTCGAGCACTTTCCCGATGACGTTCGTGCCCGTAAGCGGCTCGGCGGTCGGGCCGAACTCGGCGTTCGGTGTCGTGCGGATACCGACCATGCCTGCGCCCCGTCGCGAGTCGTTCGTCATCGCGAGGGTGAACGCCGGCACCTCGCCCGCGGGAGTGTTCTCTGGTATGATACCGACACCCTTTCCGATCTTCGGTTTGAAGAGGGAGACGTCCTCGAACCTGAAGACGAGCGGCATCTTCCCGACGGCATGATGCTTGAGCCCGGTCACCTCACGGAAGATCGTGACCGACCGGGGCGCGGCCGCCTCGTCGAGGGTGATGCTGATGACGTGGTCGGACGGCTCCGTTGCGACCCTGACCGCCCGGGCGGCAAGCACCTCGAGTGTCGTTGCCGGGGTCTGGCCGATGACCACCCGGTCCCCTTCGGCCGCATCGGCGGTGAGCGAGACTCCCCGCCGGGCAGCGACCGCCTCCGCCTCTGCGAGGGGGAAGCCGACCAGGTCGAACTGCTCCGGCTCGACCCGGATGGCAAGGAGGTCGCCTTCACCGGAAAACCGCACGAGCTCGATACCGTGGACCACCCGCCCAACGACAGTGTGCGCCGGGCTTGCCGATACGCCCTGCGTGTAGATGTAGACCGCCCCGGAAGATTTCCCGGCAGTCCTGACCGTAATGGTCCCCTCGAGCCTCGGACCGGAGAACTCCGCCGGGACCTTCGTCGGGACCAGATGCGCATCGGCGATGTGGGTGCTGCTCGAACGGTCCACCAGGAATCGGCCGCTCTGTACGGAGAGAAGGAAGTGCTCGACGCTCCGGGCGACCCGGGTGTCGATCCCTTCTCGCCCGTTGCCCAGCACCTCGGCCTCCACGTAGGAGATGACCTGCATTCCGTCCTCGAGCGGAAACGCCGCATCGTGGGTGATGACCGCGTGCGACCGGTCGGCATGCCTGAATATCCGCTCGACCTCGATGACCCGGTCGCCTTCGGCGATGCGGTCGAGCAGTCCCCGGCCGGTGACAACCCTGCCGATGACACCGCCGTCCGCCGGGGCGCCGTAGTCGGCCGTATGCCGCATGCGGGCGAAGATCAGGTAGGATTGGGTGGGGTCATAACCGCCGCACCCAAGGATCACGTCGCCCCGCTCGTACCGGCCCGGCTCCCGTGCAGGCCGGACACCGGACTCAAACGGCCCGAAGGCGGCGGCGTAGCGGTCCTGCCAGTGCAGGCGGAGCCGCTGGGCAAGCCCGGGCCGGAAGAGACGGGAGACTACCCCCGGGTCCGCCATCTCGACGACCATATCGCCGGCCGAGGTGACGAACTTGACCTCCTGCGACTCCGCTGCATCCTCCTCGAGTGCCGGGAGGATGACGGCGACGCTGCACCGGACGTCCCGTCCGGGGAGGATATCCCCGAGTCGGGCGCCCGCCGGAACCTCTATACGCTCTCCGTCCAGGTGAATCTCCATCGTCCATACCTCAGGGGGTGCCGGCCCCCATCACCTTTCGCTCATCCTCGGTAAGGTGAGCGAGCACCTCCTCCGTCGGGCCCATCTTGATGATCTTACCCCCCCGCATGAGGGCGACGCGGTCGCAGATATCTCGCACGAACTCCATGTCGTGGGAGACCACGATGAACGTCTCGTCCATCTCCTCGCGGGCGTGGAGGATCGAGTGTTTCACGTCGATCTTCGTTATGGGATCCATCGTGCCGGTCGGCTCGTCGAGGACGACGAGCAGGGGCTCGCGGATGAGAACCTGGGCCAGCGCCACCCGGTGCTTCTCACCTTCAGAGAGTTGAGCGGGATAGCGGTCCAGGATCTCCCGGCTCTTCTCGGGGGCAAAACCGGCCATCCCGAGGGTGATGATCGCTTTCCTCATCGCAAGCTCCTTCGGGAACTCGAGGCCTATAGCGTCGGTGAGGTTGTCGAGGACCGTCCTGTGCGGGTAGAGGTCGTACTCCTGGTGGAGAAGCCCGATGTAGCCCTTCGCGCGGCCCCGGCGCTCGATGCCGGGTCTGGTCATGTCAATCCAGTCGTCCCCGATCCGTATATTCATCTCGCCGCTGGTGGGCTCGAGGATCCCGGATATGATCCGGGAGAGGGTTGTCTTGCCCGCGCCGCTCTTGCCGATGATCCCGAAGATCTCCTGTTCAGCGACATCGAAGGAGACGCCGTTGACCGCCCTGACCACGCCCCGGTCGACCGAGAGGTAGCGCTTGACCACATCCCGGGCGACCAGGATCTTCTCGCCGACCTCCCCTGGCTGGTACTGCTCGAGGTCGCTGTAGTCCTCCATGAACCGACGGATGACTTCCGCCGGGTTCCCTATCTCTTTAATCTCCCCGCCTTCAAGGAAGATCGCCCGGTCCGCGACGTCCTCGATGACGTTTGAGAAGTGCGACGTGACCACCATCGCCATATCGTTCTTCTGCGCGCTCTCGATGAGCATGCGGTGAACGAGCGTGGCGGTCTCCGGGTCGAGCGTCCCGGTTGGCTCATCCGCAAAGAGCATGAATGGATTCTTGGCGAGCTGCCGGGCGAGCACTACCCGCTGCTTCTCGCCGCCGGAGAGGTCCCGGGCGATGTGCATCATCCGGTGGGAGAGCCTGACCTGGTCGATGAGGTCGGCGGCTCTGCTGACCGCCTTTTCTCCCGGATACCCGATATCGTCGAGCGCCCGCAGGACGTTCTCGATCACCCGGTCGTCGCCGTAGAGGGCGAACGTCCGCTGGAACATGATGGCGGTTCTTCGCATGATCCGCCGTTTCATCATCGCACTCTCGTCCGCCCAGAGGTCGACATCCGCGGGCTTGAGTTCGCCCCCACAGACGGGACACGGCTTCCCTGCCTCACTCGGGACGCCGATGTAATCACACTTCTCGCAGGCGACGATATGGTAGATGATCGCTCCCCGTGTCGGGGGCTGGTCCACACCCCGCATGAGGTGCATAAGAACGGTCTTGCCGGCCCCGCTTCTTCCGATAATACCGACTGTCTCCCCCTCTGCCACTTCGAAATGTATATTTTTGAGTACAATGGTCCCATCGAACTCCATGCAGAGGTCCTTCACCGTAATGAGTGGGGTCATCTTGAGCTCCTCGTTAAACTAGTCTTCTCGTGGTATCATATTAGGGTTTATATTGTTGCACTTTTCCCGGTCGCCGTGGTGTCTGTGAGGAGTTCCGCCACAATACCGGGCACCTCACTGACGTTCCGGATCACCCGGTCGGCGCTTGCGTAGAGTATATCGGGTTTCCGATCGGACTGCTGTTCGGTGAGCACGGCGAGATCCGCCTTCCGGAAGGCGTGGAGATCGTTGATGGCATCCCCGACCATAACAACCTTATCATACTGCTCTTTGAGGTCTTCCACGATTCGGGCCTTCATCGAAGGCGTGGCAACGCCATAGACCCGCTCCCGGGGAATGCCGAGGTAGTCGCCCATCCGTTCGAGTTTGGTGACGCGGTCACCGGACGCAATGTATGCGGGGACGCCCATCCGGTGCAGTTCGCTGATGGCCTCTCTCGCACCGTCAAACGGCCTCCCGCCGGTCGTCACCGCGAACTCGATCCCGGGGATATCCATGTTCAGGATCACGCCGCTGTTCATGGTGACGATCGACTCTCTCTTGCAGCAGCTCCAGACCTGCCTGATACAGGCCTGCATATCACCAACGCGGGCATTTCCGTCGGCATAGAGGATATCCGCGACCGCCTCGGCAGGGATGACCCGCCGGGAACAGGCCACTCCAAAGCCGACCGACCGTTCGAGGAAGAACGCCGAGAGGAGCTGGTCGGGAGGCGCCTCGATGACGTCACGGGAGTGGAGGTGGAGGACGACAAGCACTCTCGCCTCGGCCCCGAAGGTGATGGTCGTGGTCTCGACCTCGGTCAGTATCTCATCCTTAAGGATATCCCGTGCTACACGGTAAGTCCGGAGAAGTGTGCCCGCACTATCAAAAACAACGGCTACCGACATGTATTCTCACATCAATAAGTCTATGTGGTCTCTGGTCATCTGAATGAACTACTATGTTACTGAGTGAGACGGCAGCAAGCATAAAGAATATGGAGATCCGGGGCGCCGGCAGGATCGCCCGGGCGGCGGTGGAGGCGCTGGCCGATTACGCCCGAAATCTGGACGTTGACGACCCCGAGACGTTCAAGCGGGAGATGCAGAGGGCGGCCGATACCCTCACCAGGACCCGCCCGACCGCCGTCTCGCTCCCGAACGCGGTGAGAAGCGTGATGCGGGCCCTGGACTCCTTTGAGTCCGTAGAAGCTGCACGGGACGCGGTCCTTGCGCGGGCGGCGGAGTTCGTCGACCACTCGGAGCACGCGGTCGAGCGGATAGCGGAGATCGGGGCACGCCACATATCCGACGGCGACGTCCTCCTGACCCACTGCAACTCCGAGGCGGCGCTCGGGTGCATCCTCGAGGCACACCGGCAGGGGAAGGAGATCGAGGTCTATGCGACGGAAGTTCGACCCCGGGGCCAGGGGCTCATCACCATCCGGACACTGAACGATGCCGGGATCCGCACAAACTATATCATCGACTCGGCGGTCCGCTATTTCATCAACGACGTCGACCTCGTTATCGTCGGTGCCGACGCCATCGCGGTGAACGGTGCGGTGGTCAACAAGATCGGGACCGCCCAGATCGCTCATGCCGCAAACGAGGCGAGAACGAACGTCATCGTTGCGGCGGAGACCTACAAGTTTGCGCCCCGGACGATCCTCGGGGAGTTGATCGAGATCGAGGAGCGGGACCCCTACGAGGTGCTGCCCCGGGAGGAGGCGGAGAGGCTCCCCTTCGTGCGGGTCAGGAACCCGGCGTTCGACGTGACGCCCGCGGAGTACATCGACCTGATCGTCACCGAGCAGGGGGCGATCCCGCCGGGGCTCGCGTATACGGTCATCAGGGACTACCTGGGCTGGAGGATCGAGGAGTTGCGGTAGGTTGTGCCCCTGACTCTCTCAAAGGCACGCCCTGACAGGGAAGACCGGGGTGACCGGGAGGATGAACGGTATGCCGGTGCCGATTTCCGCCCGGCAAACAGCATCGCTATCGCCGCGAAGGGCAGGGCCGGAAGGAAGAGCAGCACCTCCGGGTAGGGCACCCCGAAAAGGGCGTCCCAAAAGAATCTTTCCTTGAAGGTACCGGTCATACTCATCTCTTTAGAACAATGCCGCCCCGGCGTCTACCAGGGGGCGGAGTCTGCACGGCTCCCTGCGCTTGCTCCGCTCCAAGACCATGGAGTTACTCCGCCGGCTGCTGCATCTTCCAGAATCCCGAAGACCGCCAGCGCCTCATCCGTGAGTGCATAGCGCACTGTCCGACCGTCGCGATCCGATTCGATGAGGCCGTCGGCAGCGAGCCTCTGCAGGTGCCAGGCGGCTGCGGAACGGGAGATCCCGGTATCGTCGGCTATCTCTGACTGCGTGATGCTGGGGTCGTCAAGCAGCAGGGTGAGGATCTGCTGGCGGGTTCCGTTCCTGAGGTGGCAGCAGACGATCCTTCCGGTCGCATCGTAGCCGCTTCTGAAGTAGGCCGCCCTGCCATCCTGGCAGATGACGCTGACGAGGCCGGCCTCCCGGAGGCGGGAGAGGTGATAGCCGGTCGTCCCGCGGTTGATCCCCGTGGCACGGGCGATCTCCACGGGCGTGATCCCGGGGTGGTCCCGGATGCAGGCGTAGATCCGGGACCGTTTCTTGTTGTCCAGGGGGCAACGTGAGGCCCGGTAGCCGAGGTAGGCTGTGACGCCGGTAGAATAGACAAGTTCGACGGGCATCGCGAGGAGCGGGCAGTGGATGAGGAGGATGATAGTGAGCAACTCCAGCGGCGGGTAGGACCAGAGCGGCACGAATCGCTCGTCGTCGATGTAGGTCACATCGGTCGGCAACTCGGGAGGACCCGGTTCGACGATGATCTTTGCCGCCGCTGGGCTCCAGAGAAAGAGCAGGGCCAAGGCCAGAAAGAAGAATACGGGAATCTTCCCATGCAATTCAACCCGCATCAGTGATGGACTCCTTCTGAACTAATACCCCACATTCAGCGTATACTCCGTTCCCTCCTGGGGAACGTCTTCACCGAAGATAAGGAACTTCCACGTGCCCGACGGCAGGGAAGAGGACTGGGAGAGGGTAAGGGTAATCTTCTCGTCCATCCTTCCGTCGGCACCGTCACGGTACGGGCCGAGCACGGTGCTGCCCGGCGGGGTTATGGCCAAGGTAAGCGAATCGGTTCCGGAATACTGGTGCCCGCTCCAGTCGAGGTAGATCTTCAGGGTCTTCACGCCCGACGGCACCGACTTCTCGATGGTCTGATACTCGCCCGGGTGTATCGTGTTGCCGATCGACCGAAGGATCTCAACGCCGTCGCCCACGCCGGGCATCACCGTGATCCCGGTGGTGCAGGACTGGGCCAGAGCGCCGGGGACGAGGAGGAGGCCGATGAGCAGGACGACAACAAGTATTCTTTCTGCAGCGTGCGCACTGCGCTCCGCGATGCTCATGATATCACCATGCACTACGTCCGAACCCCTGACCTTAAACTTTCTGTGCATCGCGTTGAATTGTCATCGGGGAGTTTGGACCGTCGATCTCATCAAATCAGGTATGGATCCCCACGTTGCGGATAGAAAGGATGATCTCCAGTGGAAATTGACCATAGTCTCCATTCTACGAGCCGGCGTGATTCCACGGACAGATAGCCAGACAAACTCGCAGGAATTTCAAAACCCGCCAGTGTTCCGGGCGCCCTTGAGTAGTCCGACCGCCGGCGGGAGGATTGTGCGCGCCGGCGGCGGCCGCCGGGGAGGGTATGCGCCGGGGAGGCTGCGCCCGACGCATCGCCAAAAGCCGGGTGTCACCGGAGGTCAAGCCTGAGGAATTTGGCATAGGCAAAGCCGAGGAAGAGGACCGGAACGAGGAGGAGGGCGACGATACTGGTCCAGAGGTAACTGAGGATCTCACCGGGATCCGGCTCCGCATCGAACGAGTACGCATCCCGATCACCGTCGGCGGGACCACGCATGAGCAGGTAGAGGTGAGGTTTGGTGATTGCCCGCATGGCTTCGTCGTAGTTCCACTCCGGCGAGAAGAGGTTTGCTGCCTGGACGATACTCTCCCGCAGGTCGTGATGACGCTGGGACTCCTCCTTGTAGGCATACCAGATATCCATATCTTTCTCGTCAATGATCTGCGGCGCTCCCGGGGTCTCGCCGACAACCAGATCGGCGACGACCGTGCCGGCGGTCGGCACGGCGAGCGAGAGGAGGAAGAAGGCGGCGAGCGCAAAGAGGAGCGCTTCTCCGCTCCGGCGGGAGACCGCCGACATCGCGAGACCGATCCCGAAGCACCCAAAGAGGTAGAGGAACGAGACCGCACCGAAGATGAGGATCAGCCAGAACTCCAGGAGGCGCGGCAGGTGGCCGGTCAGAAGGAGGAGACCGAGGGTGATCGCGAGGGAGAGGCCGGTCGCAAGCGCCAGCGTCATCGCCCCGCCGAGGACCTTGCCGGTGATGATCTCGTCCCGGAAGACCGGCCGGGCGAGGAGCACCTTCAAGGAGCCTTCCTCCCGCTCCCCGGAGATGAGGTCGAAGCCTGCGGCGATCCCGAGCACCGCACCGAATGTCGAGACGGTCGTCCCCATCCGCTGGAAGACGTCGAGGATCGTCGGCGGGATGCCCAGGAAGGAGGAGCCTGAGGTGTAACTCCAGATGCCCTGCACCGCCCCGACGCACGCGACGATGAGGTAGATCCCGAAGATGAGGAGGAATTTTTTGCCCCGCAGGGTATCGGCGAACTCCTTCTCGGCGATGGTGATGACGCGTTCGAATTCCATATCTCCTCCTCAAGCGGTGTCGCGGCGGTAGTAGTTGCAGGAGAGGACCGTCCCGTTCCGAGCATCGACGAAGGCGATATCGGTTCTTGGGGAGTCCAGCGACCGGTAGTAGTCGTCATCGAACGGGAGCTGCCACGCGAGCGGGACCTCACCCGTAGTCGGAGCAAGGCAGTCGGCCCAGACGAGTGTCGCGGAGTGGAAGGCAAGGCCGGCGAGTTCCCCATACGTGTCCCGGAGGTACGCTCCGGCTCTCTCCTCAGCCTCCTCGGCGGTGACCGCGGGTTTGGTATCGCCCGTACACCGCGCTGCATCGAGACTCCAGATCCGGTAGTAGTACCGAATCTCGCCGGTGACCGCATCGACGTCGATCGTGCAACCATCCCGGAAGCAGTGGACACCCCGGACGGAGCGGGGAAAGTTGACGGTATAATGCCCGGCCACCGTCTCACCGGTCCGCTCGATCGTGCGAGGACTGTAATACTTCCCGACCGCGGCGGAAAGGCCGG
>JALNXI010000376.1 GCA_023230425.1 Methanoculleus sp.
CCGATCTCCTCGACGAGCGGTTCAGAGACCACGCGCTCAAGGTCATCAAGGGCGACGCCGATAAAGCGCTCGATATGCTCGGCACGACGCTCGATCTCCCCATCTACTACACCAACGGGACCCATGTCACCCCGGCAGCCCCGGTCTCGCTCACGAAACGGATCGAGATCGAGCATATCTTCTTCCCCATCGTGGACGGCGGCAACATCTTCCACGTATGGCTCGGGGAGGCACGCCCTGACCCCCGTGGGCTGATGGAGATGGCGATGAACCTCTGCCGGACGACCCAGATCGGCTACTTCGCCTTCACCCGCGACCTGACGGTCTCCTTGAAGGAGTACCGGGAGTTGAAACCGAAGCATCCAGATCAGGGGAAGGCGGGCGGGGTCTCCCCGGCGGCAGACCGGGCGGATGCCTGACCGCGACCATACTCTTTTTACGCCTCGCGAGGAGAGTTAGATAGAGCCCGCCTGCCATGGGGCTACGGCGGTGCTTGAGGCCACGTATGATCGATCTGACTACCCCCCTTCTCGCCATCGATGTCGGCAGGGGCACCCAGGATATCCTGGTCTACGAGCCCGGCCGGTCGATCGAGAACAGCATCAAACTGGTCCTCCCCTCCCCGACCGTGGTGGTGGCGGAGAGGATCCGGCAGGCAACCCGCGCCGGGTGTCCGGTCTTCCTGGACGGGTTTTTGATGGGCGGCGGCGCGAACAGCGGCGCGATACGGGAGCACCTCTCACGCGGCCTTCCCGTCTACGCCACGCAGGAGGCCGCCGGGACAATCCACGACGATCCGGAAAAGGTGCAGGCGCTTGGAGTTGAGATCCGGGCCGCCCCTCCAGGGGACGCCGTGACCATCCATACCACCGATTACATGGAACAGGAACTCCGCAGAGCGCTCTCCCTCTTCGGCGTCGGCTACCCGGAGAACGTCGCGATCGCGGTCCAGGACCACGGCTACTCCCCGCACCGGAGCAACCGCATCCACCGTTTCGAACTGATGCGGGAACGGCTGGATGCCGGGGACTGGGACCTCCTTTCGCTCGCTACCGACCCACCGCTCGCCGATATGACCCGGATGCAGGCAGTCCGGCACCAGGCGCCGGGCGCGCTTGTCACCGACACCGGGCCGGTCGCCCTTATCGGAGCGCTCTGCGACCCTGTGGTTCGGCACCTGGCTGCGACGGGGGTGACCCTTGTCAACGCCGGGAACGGGCACACCCTCTGTTTCACCCTGAAAGGGCGGGAGATCCATGGGCTCTTTGAGCACCACACCGGTGCGCTCGACCCCGCAAAACTGCAGCGCTACATCCGGCGGCTCGCCGACGGGACGCTGACCTCGGAAGAAGTCTTTGATGACGGCGGCCACGGGGCCGCGGTCAGAAAACCCCTCGCCGCCGGTGCCGTGGTTGTTACCGGCCCAAACCGGCTCCGGCTGCTGCCGGAGGCCTATCAGGCGGCACCCTTCGGCGATATGATGCTCTCGGGGTGCTTCGGGCTCGCGTATCTCTGGAAACAGTTCAGGAAGGGGTAAGGACCTTACCCCCCATTCCCCGGCCGGGATCACGGTGAGACGAGATGCAACGTCTCGCCGAACCATCCAAACAGTCCTTGAAAGAACTTCATGACCGAGTCGAGCGGCGACGAGGACGCGGCCACCTCGCCCACCCCGACCTTCTCTTCTGCAGCGTAGAGGGCCCCTACCTCCTCCTTCCCAAGATCCCCTAAGACCTCAAGGTGCCCGACCGCCCCGGCGACGATTGTCTCGTGGCCGATGCCCCGCGTCCACGCCCCGGCCATCGTCTCCGACGGGCGGAGCGTCGAGTCCGGGATGCCTGCAAACGTGTAGAGTTCGGGAAGGGAAGACGCCTCTGCTATGCCCGCACTCCCATCGGGCCGGATGGCGAGTATCGGGTCGGAGACACCTATCGAGGGGATCTCCTGGGTGCCGGCAAGAGCGTATGCCCGAAAAGCAAAGAGATCCGGGTTCGAAGTCAGGTTGGTGACCAGCCGCTCCTCGGGGAGCGTGAGGTTCGCAAGTGTCAGCCTCCCGGTGCGGGTGGTGACCAGGAACTCCCAGACGCCACGTTCTCCGTCCCGGAGGCCCCCGGGCTCGCGGGTCCGCGTGATCTCGTAGACCCCGGTCTCACCCGGTGGCGGCACCAGAACGACATAGGCCGGGTCCTCACCCGTGACCGTCAGGTTACTCGCCTCGACCGTCACGGTGACGGTGAACGCCTCCCCCTCAAACGCTGCCCGCGGTTGCCGGCCGCCGAGGCGCATGGCCGGGTCAAGCAGCCAGTCGAGGTTCGCGATCTCCACCCCACTCCGGGTGAGGGCGACGTCTTCGGGAGTCCGGGCAAGGAGCACCCCGACACCCTTGACGATCAGGCCGTCGCGTGGCTCGACGATACCGACCGTTGTCGCAGTCTCATTCACCCCGGAAGTGGACGGCGATGCGGGACTGACGATCTGGTGGCCGCTCTGGACCAGCGGCCGGTCGTGAGAATAGTGTGCTTTCGCCATCGTCGCGCTCGCTCGCGGCGGGGCATACTTCGCCAGGGTCGGTATCGCCCCCGGGGTCTCCTCCGGCTCCTCGTCGTCGGAGTCGTCAACGGATACAGTCGCTGTCGTGGT
>JALNXI010000202.1 GCA_023230425.1 Methanoculleus sp.
TGCCAGAGGTTAGAGACGATGGCACTGCGAGCCGTCAGCAATTACCTGCGTCTCCCCAAGAAGACGTATCGGATCATCGATACGCTCGCGTACCATTCCAAGAGCATGTACAACGTGGGGCTGTACAACGTCCGGCAGCACTATGCAACGCACCGAGAGAACAGCACGGTCCTCCTAGGGATCCGGCCGGATCTCGCCTCCAAGGTTGACGTGCTTGTCGGATCTTACCTTCCCTACACCCGAAAGAAGGACTTCCCCTTCAAAGACTGCAGCACCTACGTGCAGTCAAAGGATAACGAAAACTACGGATTGCTACACAGCGACACCGCCCAGCAAGTTCTTAAGTCCGTTGAGGAAGCGTACAGGGGATATTTCGAGTTGCTGAACCTATACCGCAGAGGGCAGCTCGAACACTGTCCGAGTCCTCCTCACTACCTCCCGAAAGACGGGCGGTTCAAGCTGGCGTTCCCCCGGGCGCACCTGACGATCCGCAACGGATCCGTGACGCTCGGCATGTCCAACAAGTTCAGGAAGCAGCACGGCTTGACAGGGAAGGAACTGACGTTCCCGATCCCCCCGTGCATC
Organism: Methanoculleus sp.; assembly: GCA_023230425.1. Classification (GTDB taxonomy): domain Archaea; phylum Halobacteriota; class Methanomicrobia; order Methanomicrobiales; family Methanoculleaceae; genus Methanoculleus. Next base: position 586 of record JALNXI010000202.1, read on the forward strand.
AAGCCGCACCAGATCCGGGAAGTCACGATCCTGCCCGTCAACGGGGGGAAGGCGTACAAGATCGAGTTCTGCTACAAAGTGCCAACCCGGCCGAAGAACCTCGACCCAGACCAGTACCTTGCTATCGACCTCGGGCTCAACAACTTTGCAACGATGGTTGACACCGCCACCGGGGCTGCCGTCATTCTCGACGGTAAGCGCATCAAGTCGATTAACCGGTGGTACAACAAGGAGAACGCACGGTTGCAGAGCATCAAGGACAAGCAGAAGATCGGCGGCATCACGAAACGGCAGGCCCGGCTGCTGCAGAGGCGGGACTGCCAGATGGGTGAAGCGATGAATCGGTACGTGACCTGGATCATAGACTACGCTCTCAAGCACCGGATCGGCACCGTGGTTCTGCCCCGATGGGACGGGATCAATGACCAGATCAACCACGGCAAGCGGGGCAACCAGAACTTCGTGCAGGTTCCGTATCACAAGTTCCGGCAGAAACTGAAGAGCAAGTGCGAGTTGTTCGGGATCCGGTTCGATGACTCGGACTCCGAAGCCGACACCTCGCAGGTCGATGCTCTGAACCTCGACCCGATCCGCAAACCTCCCTACGGTACGACGCGGCGGATCAAGCGGGGGTTGTACCGGAGTGCTCTGGGTACCCTGATCAACGCCGACGTCAACGGCGCTCTGAACCATTTGCGAAAAGTAGCCGGTGATTCCGTGGTTCCACGGATAATCGGTAGTGGCCGCGTCAACCGGCCAGTGCGAATAAGGACGACATTTGAACCGTCAACCTTCGCACAGATTAAATTGCAGCCCTGTGCCCCGCAAGGGGCCCCGGCTGCAAGCCCCCTCCGATAGGTGGGGGTAGTTGACAGTCAGATAGTCAAATCCCTTTCCTCCCCACAGGTAATCAACACCGACCAATTTCGTCGCTTGATTTACTGCATTTTGATACAGCAAGGCGGTATCAGATGCCATACACGCCTCCCGTGCCCCACCAGCCCCATTCAGAAAACCCTAAACCGCCCCCCGCCATAGACCCTTCATGCGCTCCATCGTCACCGGCGGGGCCGGCCTGGCTCGAACCTTGCGGACACAGCCGTACCTTGACGGTGCTCCTGCTCCGTTCCTGCGGAACATCGCATCTGGCACAGCACCACGACGTCGTCATCATCGACAACCCTGCCACCGGGCGCGGATAGGAAGTGCCGGACGGCTACGCGGGCAGTCTTCCATTCCGACCTCTTCCTCGGGAACATTAAGGATTTTTGCTTAATCTATCAATCAAAAATGCAAACCCGTATATTAACCTACGCGAAAGAAAATTGACATCTGCTTCCGGAGAATACCATGTATATACCTATCGCCCAGCCGTCCCTCGGAAACGAGGAGAATAATGCTGTTCTCGCTGTTCTTGCCTCCGGCATGATCGCCCAGGGCCCGGAGACCGCTGTGTTTGAGGAAGAGTTCGCTGCCTACTGCGGCGTCCCCCACGCTGTCGCCGTGAACAACGGGACCGCCGCCCTCCACGCGGCGCTGCTCGCCGCCGGGGTCGGGCCGGGGGACGAGGTGATCGTCCCGGCGTTCACGTTCTTTGCGACCGCCTCATCGGTCTCGATGTGCGGTGCATGCCCCGTCTTTGCCGACGTCGATCCAGCGACCGCCACGATCGACCCGGCCGACGTCCTCGCGAAGGTCACAGAGAAGACGAAGGCCGTGATCGCCGTCCATCTCTACGGGCAGCCCTGCGACGCCGGGGCGATCCGGGATATCTGCAGCGATAAGGGTCTTGTCTTCATCGAGGACGCCGCCCAGGCCCACGGGGCGGAGTACCACAGGAAGCGGGCGGGGGCGCTCGGCGACCTCGCCTGCTTCTCCTTCTACGCCACAAAGAACATGGCGACCGGGGAGGGCGGGATGGTGACGACGGCATCGGACGGGTATGATGCGCGGTTGCGCCGGATCATCAACCACGGCCAGAGCGAAAAGTACCTCCATACCGAGCTCGGCTACAACTACCGGATGACCGATATCAACGCCGCGATCGGCCGGGTGCAGCTTGCGAAACTGGATGGGTTCAACCGCCGCCGGCAGGAGAACGCTGCTTACTATAGTACCCATATCACGGCGCCGGGGCTCGTGCTCCCGTCGGTCGCGCCCGGCCGGACCCACGTCTGGCACCAGTACTCCCTCCGGCTCACCGACGCGTTCCCCCTCTCCCGGGACGACTTCATGGCACGCTTCCGCGAGCGCGGGATCGGCTGCGCCGTCCACTACCCCGTAGCCCTCTCCCGGCAGCCCTACTACGCCGGGGCCGCGGCCTGCCCGGTCGCGGAGTCGCTCGCGGCCTCGGTCCTCTCGATCCCGGTCCACCCGGGCGTCACCGACGAGGGACGGGCGTATGTCTGCGATACCATCAACGGGGTGATCTAATGGACGCAGGCGTCATCGGCACGGGAACAATGGGCAGGAACCATGTCCGGGTCTACTCCGAGCTCAAGGAGGTCGGGACGACCTACGTCTACGACCTGAACACAGAGGCGGCGGAGGCGGTCGCCGCCGCCAACGGAGCGGAGGTCTGCTGCTCGATGGAGGAGTTCCTCCGGAAGACAGAATGCGTCTCGGTCTGTGTGCCGACCCAGTACCATTTCGGCACCGCAGAGCGGGTCATCGCCGCCGGGGTGCACGCCCTCATCGAGAAGCCAATCTGTCTCACGTCGCGCGAGTGCGAGCAGTTGATCGGTCAGATCCCAAGCGGGCTGACGGTCGGCGTCGGCCACATCGAGCGGTTCAACCCGGTCGTCACCGAGATTGCCGGGATCGCGAAGGACCCGCTCTACGTCGCCTTCCACCGGCACAACCCGGCGTCGGCGCGGGTGAGCGGCTCCACGGTCGTCGAGGACCTGATGATCCACGACATCGACATCGCGTTCAACGTCCTCTTCCCCGGGCGGGAGTGTACCCTCCACGCCAGCGGGACCGGGGACGTCGCCGCGGCGCTCGCGGCCTTCGGGAGGACGCCGGTCTACCTCTCGGCCTCCCGGAAGTCCTCAAAGAAGGTCCGGTCGATCTACATCGAGGAGGAGGACCGGACGATCGAGGGCGACTTCATGACCCAGGAGGTCTATGTCTACAAAAAGCCCGAGGTCTATGGCCAGATGAACGGGCTCTACCGCCAGGAGAACATCATCGAGAAGCTCCTGGTGAACAAGGTCGAGCCGTTGAAGATCGAGCTCTCGACGTTCGTGCGGGCGGCCCGCGACGGGAGACCCTTCCCGGTGACGCCGGAGCAGGGGCTCTCAAACGTCCGGGTCTGCGAGGCGATCTACCGAGGCCTCTCGGCATGAAGGTCCTCTCGGTCGCCGGGGCCCGGCCATGAGTCTTGCATCGTCCATCGAGGAGCGCGGCCCGATCCGGCGGACCGGGGTCGTCGGGATGGGCTACGCCGGGATCCCGGCAGCGGCGCTCTTTGCGGATGTTCCGACGGTCGAGCACGTCTACGGCCTCCGGCGGGACTCCCCCGCCGGGGTATAAGGTTGCGATGCTCGACCGGGGGCAGCCGGGGCCTCGAGGACTGCTCGGGAAGGTCGTCGGTATGGGGCGGTTCCCCTGCACCCCGGACTTTGCGAAGGCCACGGCATGCGGCGTGGTGACCCCCACCATCCCAGACGCCGTTTGCGGAGAAAAAGGATCTTCTGCCTGATTCTTTGCCGCTTATCGCCGGGGGTGCCCCGGGTCGAGGGCAGTTGGCGCGGGATAAGAGAGTGCCTCAGCCCTGGATGCCTG
>JALNXI010000378.1 GCA_023230425.1 Methanoculleus sp.
ACCGTTCTCGATGAGGAAATCGGCGATGGCCGGGTCATCGAATCCCTTGCCGCTGGTATAACCGATATGGAGCGGCGCCTCCATGCTGCCGAGCAGTTCAACGAGGTCGCGGAACTCCGGATAGCAGCTCGGATCCCCGCCGCCGCTGATGGTGATCCGGTCGATATCGTCGCCTATCACCTGGAGGTTCGCAAGCGTCTCGTCGGCGACGGTCCGGAGGTCCTTGAACCCCGTGTAACCCTCCCGCACGCCCCGGGTGCAGTAGTCGCAGCCTTTCTGGAAGGGGAGGCAGTACCTGCAGCCGAACGACGTCGTCCCCTGGACGTGTTTAAAGTAGCAGTACGAACAGAATCCCCGGCAGTCGAGGCCGGGCCGGCCCCCGAGATCGACGGTGAGATGCGACATCCTGTTGGTACTTCTGTGCTCCTCTGTTATGAACATTGCAGACCCGCTCCTGCCGTCGTCCCGCGGCGCCGGTTCGCCGGCCGAACGGGCGTCGCCGTTGCGGCCGGTCCGCGAGGTTGGGGCTACCGGGGCTGGTGGGGGGGGTGGACTGCCGGGGCACCGTACGCCTTATGCTCCGGCGGGATGATGTAGCCAGGGAGGAGGAAGGGTATGCGAACGAGTCACCGGCTGCTGCTCCGGCTCTACCATGACCCCGGCTATGACTTCTCCCGGGTCTCGGTCGAGTATGTCGATCGGGGAGCCCCAAACGACCGCTCGACGGTGCAGGGCGACCGGGTCCTCGCGCTCGACGCGCAGTACCTGGAGGTCGACGCCGGAACCCATGTCGCCTGTATCCCCTATCACCGGATCCGCCGCATCCTCTACGACGGCGAGACTGTCTGGGAGCGCGACGCTCTGCCAGGAGCAGAGTGTGAGAAACCCGAAGGATTTCGAGTCGCGACTGGCGGTGAGAATCGCAACTGGCTGTAGGGCAGGAGCATGAGCACCGGAGGTGCGAGCCGTGACCGGTCGGAGGCTACCGGGGAACTATGAGAGATCCAGCGCCATCTTTTTTACTGCAGACGATCTATGATATAAGGTATGCCCCAGTGGCTTAGTGGTATAGCGGCTGACTTGTAATCAGCAGGTCCCGTGTTCAAATCACGGCTGGGGCTTAATCTCTTTTATGCATGTCCTGTTTTTAGAAAGGCTTGTTTTATGCTATTTATGATCGAGAACCGCACCCTGCACCATCCCCTGTCGCCCTACCCTCGTTCATGCCGCGCCGGAAGGTCGCACCGCATGCTGCCCGCGCCGGCATGGTGCAGCGGTTCATACCGGATGCCGGCGAGGAATGCCTCCCCCGCCCGGCATAACAACTATCATCCCCGGGAGAGAATATCCCGGCCGGAGCACCACTAGAGCGGAGGAGTCACCACGAAGATCAGGGTCGCCCGCTGTTTTGCAGAAGAGAGCGCCGATACGCCGGCGGTCCTGGAGGTCGAGGTGGACCAGGGGGATGTTCCGTCCGCCGACGAGATCCTCTCGTTCGCGTCCATTCACGGGGACTTTGCCTGTATCTCCGATCGCATCTTCCGTCGGTTCGAGATCATCCTCCCTCTGGAGAGCCGCCTCGAAGTTCTGAAAGACGCACTCCTCCAGGTCGTGCACATCGAGCGTGGAGGCTCCGGGGGCGGGGGACTCAACCCCTACGAGGTCGAGGACTTCATCGACGCGCTCGAGAGGGCCCGGCAGAAGGTGCTGGACGGGGACGACGCGGTGGCCGGCGCCCTCTGATACGCTTGCTCCGGCATGCGTGGCCGCACCGGGCTGACGATTATGCGGGCGGCGGCCGGCCTCCCGGTTCGTTCACCTTTTTGCGGAGGACTGCGAACCTGTAGATGATCGGAGTGGCAGAAGGAGAGAAAGGGGCGCCCGGGCCCGGCGGGCTTGCCGTCAACACCATTCATACCATGGACTGCATCCAGGGCATGCAGTGCCTCCCGGCAGGCTCTGTCGATATCATCGTCACATCGCCGCCCTACAACATCGGGAAGGATTACAACTCCTACAACGACCGGCAGCCCCGGGAGGACTACCTCGACTGGATGGGGCTGGTCGCCGCCGGGGCGGCACGGGTTCTCGCGGACGGCGGTTCATTCTTCCTTAATGTCGGCGGCAAACCCCGGGACCCCTGGATACCCTTCGATGTTGTCCAGCAGTTCCGTCCTTACTTCGAGCTGCAGAACGTCATCCACTGGGTTAAGTCGATCGCGATAGGGAAAGAGGATGTGGGCAGTTACGAGAATATTGCCGGCGATATCGCTGTCGGCCACTACCAGCCTGTGAACAGCGCCCGTTACCTGAGCCAGTGCCACGAACACATCTTCCACTTCACAAAGAAGGGAGACGTAACCCTGGACAAGCTGGGCATCGGCGTGCCCTACCAGGACAAGAGCAACATCAGGAGGTGGAAGGGGGAGCGGGACCTCCGCGACCGGGGGAACACCTGGTTCATCCCCTACCGGACCATACGCTCCTCCCGGCCCCACCCGACCAGCTTCCCGGAGAAACTCCCTGAGATGTGCATTCGGCTCCACGGCTGCCCGCCGGGGACGCTTGTCCTGGACCCCTTCATGGGCATCGGGAGCACGGCACTTGCGGCAATTACTCTCGGGGGGGACTACA
>JALNXI010000377.1 GCA_023230425.1 Methanoculleus sp.
GCCTCCGGTGTGTTCTTATGCCTCGCCCTCCGCTCCCTCCAGCGGGAGACGGCGCCGGAGATGTCGATGAACTGCAGGGTCCCGACGACGGCGAGGATCAGGATCGGCACCTCGTAGAGGAGGAAGAGCAGGATGTAGAAGTACGGCGGTCCCCCGAGACGCTGCATCTGGTGCATGGCGGTCCAGTGCTCGATGGCCTTGAGCCACCAGGTCGTGATCAGATCAGGGTGGGCGCCAAACGACGAGTAGAGGACCGCCATGATCCCGACCGCGACGAGGCCGCCGAGCACAAGGTCCCGGACCCAGTGTGCCGGGAGCCGCACCCTCCGTGTCCAGACCAGGTAGAGGAGGTACACCCCGAAGGTCAGGACGATGATCGGCATGTTTTCCTTCGCGGTCATCCCGAGACCGATCGCCGCCCCCGCGATGAGCGCATACTGCATCTTGTGCTGCTCGAAGTAGTAGAGGAGAGCGACGAGCATCACCATCGAAAAGAAGGCGATGAAGATGTCGTTCCTGAGGAACCGCGAGAAGTAGACCATGTTCGGTGATACGGCAAGAAAGAGCGCCGCTACCAGAGTCTGCTTCTTATCGAGATAGCCAAGTTTATAGATAGGGTAGAGCAGCGGGACGAGCAAGGTGCCGAGCAGTGCCGGAAGGAGCCGGCCCACAAGGTCGGAGTCCCCGAGGAACGAGAAGATACCGGCCGTGGTGTAGAAGAGGAACGGCCCGTGGTACATGGGGTCGTAGATGTAGGTCCCCTCGGTCAGGAGCCGATACGAGAACCACGCGTGGATAGCCTCGTCGTGGTGGAATAACTTCAGGTCCAGAAAGTAAAAACGGAGGGCAATTGTGGCCAGAAGTATGAGGAGGAAAAGCCCCTCGAATGAGAGACGCTCTCGGACCCGTGTCGTGAGCACGGCGGCCTTCACGCCGCTCTCACCTCAACTCTCCAGCACAATCTCAATGCCGATATCTTTCGGGACCTGGATGCGCATCAGCTGGCGCAGCGCGCGCTCATCAGCATCCATGTCAATGAGCCTCTTGTGCACCCGCATCTGCCAGCGATCCCAGGTTGCGGTACCTTCGCCGTCAGGGCTCTTCCTGGTGGGCACCACGAGTTTCTTCGTGGGTAGCGGGATCGGACCTGCCAGATTGACGCCGGTTCGCTCTGCTATCTCTTTGATCCTATCACAGACCATCTCGATTTTTTCAAAGTCAGTTCCGGAAAGACGTATTCTGGCCTTCTGCATAATCTACCACCAAAAAATTATAGATACCTTATTATCTCATCTGCTTCGGCGTGATGTTGATGCACATGCCTGCCGCAATAGTGGAACCCATATCGCGGACAGCAAACCGTCCGAGCTGGGGGATCTCCTTGACCTTCTCGATGACCATGGGCCGGGTGGGCTTGATCTTGACGATCGCGGCATCGCCGGTCTTGAGGAACGTGGGGTTCTCCTCCTTGACCTGACCGGTGCGGGGGTCAAGTTTCTTCTGGAGTTCGATGAAGGTACACGCGACCTGGGCGGTGTGGCAGTGGAAGACCGGGGTGTAGCCGACGGTCAGGGCGCTGGGGTGGTGAAGCACGACGACCTGCGCGATGAACTCGTCTGCAACGGTCGGCGGCACGTCGGCGGGGCCACAGACGTCACCGCGGCGGATGTCACCCTTGCCGATACCACGGACGTTGAACCCGACGTTGTCGCCCGGGAGCGCCTGCGGGATCTCCTCGTGGTGCATCTCGATGGACTTGATCTCGCCCTCCTTGTTGGAAGGCATGAAGCTAACCTTCATTCCCTTCTTCATGATGCCGGTCTCGACACGGCCGACAGGCACGGTCCCGATACCGGAGATGGAGTAGACGTCCTGGATGGGGAGGCGCATGGGAAGGTTCGTGGGTTTATCGGGTTCAACGAGCGCGTTGAGCGCTTCGAGCACCGTCGGGCCCTTGTACCAGGGGGTGTTCTCGCTACGCTTGCCGATGTTGTCGCCGACGAACGAGCTCATCGGGATGAAGCTGATGGCGTCGGGCTTGTAGCCGACCATCTTGATCAGCTGAGAGAGCTGGTCCTTGACCTCATTATAGCGTTTCTCGTCGTACTTGACGACATCCATCTTGTTGATGCCGATGATCAACTGGTTGATGCCGAGCGTACGGGACAGGAAGACGTGCTCCTTGGTCTGCTCCATCACGCCGTCAGGTGCGGCGACGACCAGCAGTGCGGCGTCTGCCTGGGATGCGCCCGTGATCATGTTCTTGACGAAGTCACGGTGGCCGGGGCAATCCACGACCGTGAAGTAGTACTTATCGGTGTCGAACCGCTTGTGGGCAATATCGATAGTGATACCACGTTCACGCTCTTCCTTGAGGCTGTCCATAACCCAGGCGAACTCGAACGAGCCCTTGCCCTTGGATTCAGCCTCCTTCCTGTACGTCTCGATGATGTGGGGAGGCACGGCTCCCGTCTCAAAGAGCAACCGGCCGACGGTAGTAGACTTCCCGTGGTCGATGTGTCCGATTACTGCTAAATTCATGTGGGGCTTTTCAACTGCCATAGATAGTATCCTCCACTCAAATAGGCCTGTCAGCTCGAACAGCCTGCTTATGCGAGTAACTTATACGTATGA
>JALNXI010000379.1 GCA_023230425.1 Methanoculleus sp.
CTTCGCGTGGACGATCTCCTCGATGAAGTAGGACTCAACCGTGGTGGTCCCCTTCACGTTGCCGGCCCCTCCGGCCTTCCGGGAGGTCGGCGATGCGCCGAATATGAGAACGGTCGGCCGCTCCGCCTCTGGGATATCCTTTGTCCTCTCGATAACCATCTGCGTTCGGGACTCGAGGTAATCGGCGAGTTTGCCTGCCTTCTCCTCCTTCCCGAAGACGCTGCCGAGGATCCTGATCTCGTCGGAGATCGTCGAGAGGTCCGGCTCATCGAAGCACGGGTGAGCCTTTAGGACGACGACAGGAATCCCGAGGGCTTCAATCGTCCGGATCGTCTTCTGCACCCCTTCATCCTCCATCGAGCGGAGCGTGCAGGAACCGACACGGAGGATGACCAGATCCGGGTCGAGCCCGGCAAGCGTCTCGTAGTTGACGGCAGCACCCGACTCCCCGACCCTTGGGAGATCCCGGATCCGGGGACTCAGGTAGGTCACCGGGTTCATGCCGTCCCGGTACTCGTAGGCCTCCCCGCTCACGGTCGGGTAGGTGTAGTTGAAGACCCTCTGGAGGCAGGACGACCCGACCCCGATGATCTTCTCATCTTCACCGAGGACGAACATCGTGCTCTCGATGAGACCGTCGGAGACGGTGACGACTCGCTCGATATTCTTCGGCACCTCGACCGCAACTCCGCGGGAGTCGACGACCGTCCGGTAGCCGTTGTCGTCCGGGCCGGGCTCCGGCACCGTCCCGCCCTGCCCGGCCCCGACGCATCCTGCCGAGAGAACCAACAGGACCGCCAGGAGAAGGGCGGTCGCCGCCCGGCGGGGTACCCCTCTCATCGGCATCCGTCCACCTCCCACCAGATCTTTACTCGGGTCATCATCCCCGAATGCTGGAAGCCGTCCCCGTTCTCCGAGAGGGTCGCGGCGAGGTACTTGCGCAGGATCCCCTCCTGCGCCGGAGACGTTATCCGGTACTGCTCTCGGAACTCGTCCACGGCGGCTTCAATGTCCGGGAACCTGCGGACGTGCTCCATCCGCACCGTCTCCATGTTCGGGCAGATCCCCATCGAGTAGAGGACGTTGAAGAGGACGTCGGCCTTTGGTCCCCGGTGGTATTCCCTCCCGTGCAGCCTCGGCCAGAGGTCGACCATAGCCTGCTCCCAAGCCGTCGTCCCGGCAAACCAGAAGAGGTAGACCCATCCCGACGACGCTTCGCACATCGCCTCGACCGCGGCCCGGATATCCGGCATCCCGAGGGAGTACGAGGCGACGATGAGGTCGTAGGGACCGCCGAGGTCGGTCGCCGGGTCGATTTCCTCCCAGCGCTTCTGCACGATCCTGAGGTTGGATACACCCCCCTCCGCCGCGTACTCCTCCATAACCTCCACCATGCCCGCAGCAGGTTCGACGGCGGTCACGCGGTCGACTCGGCCCGCAAGAGGGACCGCTAACGTGCCGGGGCCGGCACCGATGTCCAGCACCGTCGAGCCGGCCTTGAGCGGGAGACCCTCGATCACGTGGCGGATCCGTTCGGGGTTCTCCCGCGACTGTGCGAGAAATGCGTGAGCTTTCTCTCGCGAAGCCCATATCGAGGCGCACTCCCCGCTCCCCCGGCACTCTGCATTCCTCTCGTAGAGATCTTTCCAGACGGTATTCCAGTCGATATCTGCATATGTCATTGTTCATTCTCCGTTTCACGATCCGGCGTCCGCCTCGCTCCATGCCCCGACAAAGGGGGCGTCATGGAGGGGAAGGTCGCCTTCCTGCTTCCCGTGCCGTTCCGCGACACAGCGCGGCATCACCATCCTGACGCCGTCGAGCGTTCGGACGGCACACGCGTCCTCGTAGATCGCCGCAAGCACGTCTTCCGAGATCACGTCTTCCGGTTCTCCCTCGGCCACGACCGACCCCGATCCCACGACCACGACCCGGTCGCAGAACCATGCCACGTGGTTCGGGTCATGACTGCAGGCGAGGATCGTCTTTCCCTCCCCGGCGATATCACGCATGATCTGCCAGATCCGCATCTGGTTCTGGAAGTCAAGCGCGCTCGTTGGTTCGTCCAGGAAGAGGACCGGGGTGTCCTGCGCGATTGCGCGGGCCATGAGCACCATCTGACGCTGGCCTCCGGAGAGGTGGTTGTAGGGCCGATCCGCGAGATCGCTGATCCCGAGGGTGGCGAGCGCGTCCATCGCGATCTCGCGGTCGCGTCTCCTGATCCCGAAAAACCCACCGAGGTGAGGCGTCCTGCCCATGAGGACGACCTCCCGTGCAAGGTAGGGGAACGGCGGCCTGTGCTCCTGCGGCACGTAGGCGACGAGGCGCGCAAGTTGCTCGACGGTGCACTGCGAGACGTCGTTTCCGTTCATCAGCACGTTACCCCGTTCCGCACGGAGGAACTGCAGGCAGCACTTGAAGAGCGTTGTTTTTCCCGACCCGTTCGGGCCGAAGAGGCCGCAGAGTTCTCCCTTCCCGACCGAGAAGGAGACTCCCGAGAGTACGGGAAAACTCCCGTACCGAAAATGAATGTCCTGAACGTGGAGCATGGCAGTCACCCGAAGATCACCCTGCCCTTGTTGCGGAGCAGGTAACAGAGATACGGCGCCCCGAGGATGGAGGTCAGGATC
>JALNXI010000030.1 GCA_023230425.1 Methanoculleus sp.
CGATATGACGGCACGACGACCGTCCGGCCCGCCATATCGGTGATCGTGCGGTTTTCAGCGGGGGATTCGATGTTCTGGGTGGCCGTGCAGGCGGCGGAGGCGCAGAGGAGGACTGCACAGGCACCGAGCATGATGAGCAGAAGGTGAGAGTGTTTTGTAATGATTACCACATCCGTTCGGTCTTCTCCGGCACGCTCCGGAGGGTTATGGTACCGTAGTTGGGACGTGGGCCTTATTTAAAATATCCATTTAACTTTAAGTTAATGTTAATTACTATACATTGAAACCCTCTGCCCTGATCCGGCGGCGGAGGTCCAGAACAGCGATCATCCCGTGCCCATGTAAGAGGAGGTGAGCCTACAGCCCGAGCCGGGAGCGTGCTCATGCCCTTCGCCCGTCACACGGGATAGTTCTCGCCCCTCCCGAACCCCGGAGATTCCATCTGCCGCCATTCGGTCGCATACCCCATCCACGGCTTTGCCCTGGAACACCTATGGTATGTGACCTCAGGCTTAACCGACGAAAATGATAATTGGATGCAGGGGAACGCAGGTATGCCGGATCGTGTGTTCTCCCGGGCGTGTTCATCGTTCGGGCTGTTCCGGCCAGTCGCAACCCCAGATCAGCCAGATTCACTCCCGCCCCGTACCGCCGCGAGCACCGCCCCTGCGAGCCGCTCGATCTCGTCGAACCGCGGCTCCGCCATGCCATCCTTTGTGATCCCGCATTCGGTCGCGACGACGTGCAGATCCGGATCGACCCCGATCTCCCGGAGTCTCCGGAGCGCACAGGCATCTTCGCACCCATCGAGCGCGAGGATCCGCCCTGCGTAGCGTGCCGCCTCCTCAAGAGGGCGGCTTGCCGGGAGCGAGGCCTCCACAATATCCGGCGAGCGCCGCAGGAGCGCCGTTCCCGTCAGAGTGGTCAGCCTCCCGGTATTCGAGAGGCCGGAACAGGTGATGAGGGTGACGGGTTCCGCCACAACCTCACTCCATCCCGAGCGCCTTCATAGCTGCCCGCCCTATCAGTTCCGGCGGGATCGCCTCGTACTCCTCACCGTTGTAGCGAAGCGCCCGGCACTCCGTATCCTCATCGCAGGTGATACAGGAACAGGAGCAGCAGGGGGTGGTGGTCACCTCGACCCCCTCGAGGAGGTCTTCGATCGGCACCCCGTTGAAGAGGAGGCTGTTCGATTCAGCGACCGCCGCGTCGGGGAGGACGGTCTCGACCATCCGCACGCTGACCCCCTCCATCTCGAGGAGCGTGCGGATCTCCGCGAGAACGGCCGCAAGGGTCAGCCCGGTCTCCTCGCACCGCTCGCAGGTGTTTTCAACATCTTTCCCGATGTGTTTCCATTCAATGACGAGTTCCTTCTTCATGGTATCATCTCTACTGGGAATCCGCGGGACATCTTCCTGTCGCCTCCCCGCCGTACCACCTATCCCGGATCAGGAGCGCCACGTTCACGAGCGATATCAGCACCGGCACCTCGATCAGCGGGCCGATGACCGTGGCAAACGCCACACCGGAACCGATCCCGAAGACCCCGATAGCGACGGCGATGGCAAGTTCGAAGTTGTTGCTTGCCGCGGTGAACGAGAGCGCCGTTGCCCGGCCGTAATCGACCCCGAGTCTCCAGGACATCCAGAACGAGACGAAGAACATAGCGAGGAAGTAGATCGTGAGCGGGACGGCGATCCGGAGGACGTCGAGCGGGAGCGCGACGATGTTGCCGCCCTGGGTTGAGAACATAACGACGATGGTGAAGAGCAGCGCGACGAGCGTGATCGGCGATATCTTCGGGATGAACCGCTCCTGGTACCACTCCTTCGACTTCACCCGGAGGAGGGCGAACCGGGTGACAAACCCGGCGGCGAACGGGATGCCGAGGTAGACAAAGACCGTGGCAGCGACGCCCGAAATCGTGATCGGCACCGCCGTCCCGGCCCCGATCCCGAGGAGCGGCGGGAGGACGGTGATGAAGACGTAGGCGTAGAGGGCGTAGAAGAGCACCTGGAAGATGGAGTTCAAGCCAACGATGGCGGCACAATACTCGCAGTCGCCCTCTGCAAGGTCGTTCCAGACGATCACCATCGCGATGCACCGGGCGAGGCCCACGAGAATAAGGCCATACATGAACTCCGGCCGGCCCGAGAGGAAGACCGCCGCAAGGAGGAACATCAGTACCGGGCCGACGACCCAGTTCTGGACGACGGAGAGGCCGAGCACCTTTCTGTCCCGAAAGACCCGCCCGAGTTCTTCGTACCGGACCTTCGCAAGCGGCGGGTACATCATCAGGATCAGCCCGATGGCGATGGGGATCGAGGTCGTCCCGATAGCAAACCCGGTGATTGCCGAAGGCACCGCGGGGACGAAGTAGCCGACGGCGACGCCGGCCACCATGGCGAGGACAATCCAGAGGGTCAGGTAGCGGTCGAGAAGCGAGAGCCGGGAGACCCCGGGGCGGGGCCGGTCGGCGGTGCCCATCAGATCACCGCGAGCACCTGGAATATGACGCCGGCAAGGACGGCGACGGTGAGGATCGTCGCCACGAAGGCGGCGACGAGCCTTCGTTCGAAGATCGCCGCAAGGAGCGTCACCTCAGGTATGCTTGCCCCCGCACCGCCGATGATCAGGGCCATGACCGCCCCGATGCCCATCCCCTTCTCGAGGAGGACGGCACTCACGGGGATGAGCGTCTCGGCCCGGATGTACATCGGCACCCCTATTATCGCCGCCACCGGTATGGCGAGCGGGTTGTCCGGCCCGGCGAGGGAGACGATCAGGTCTCCGGGGACGAACCCGTAGATGAACGCCCCGATGCCCGCACCGAGGAGGAGGTAGGGGAAGACCTGCCGGAAAAGGCTGACGGCAAAGGAGAACGCACCGCGGATACGGGTGCCATGGCCTCTCGCACAGTCGCAGGGTTCCGGCCGTCCTTCGACTACCACATCCTTGACGTAGCGCTCGTAGCCGAGCCGCCCGAGGAGCCAACCTATACCGACGGCGGCGGTGAAGGTGACGGTGGCGTAGACAACGGTCGGCACAACCCCGATGAGCGCGACGAGAAGTGAGAGGATTATCGGGTTTAAGAGCGGGGAGGCGAGCAGGAACGACATGCAGACCCCGAAAGGGATCCCGACGTCAAGGAGCCCGATCAGGATGGGGATGGTCGAGCAGGAGCAGAACGGGGTGAGCGCCCCAAAGCCGGCCCCGATGACGTTCCCAACACCCTGCCGCTTCCCGGCAAGCACGCCACGTATCCGCTCTTCGGGGATGTAGGCCTGGAGCAGCCCGACGAGGAACGTGATCCCGACAAAGAGCAGGATCAGTTCCCCGGCTATAACGACGAAGAACTGCCCGGCCGTAATGAGTGTTGAGAGAAGGTCCATGGGGTCCGCTCACGCATCAGATGCTTTACTCGTCCCCTGCGTCAGACTCTTCCTTCTTCTCCTTCGGGACGATCCGTGTGCCGCAGCAGCCGCCGCCGCTGCCACAGCCGCAGCCGGAGGAGAAGAGTTTCTTTATCCGCGATCCGATGCATCCTTCATCTTTCTTATCATTCTCGCCTGTCATGGTCAATCACATCCGCTCCGGCCGGTGCGCCGGAGTGTTTCAATCCGGTTTGAATTACTGTTGGTGGTGCTGGCGTATGAAGGTTTCTATTTCAATAAAAATTGAATTGGTATGAAACGGTATGCGGGAGGGACCTGCAGGACGGCGCAGTCTTCAGACCAAACGTGGACAGGAGCGCGGCATGGAAGGAGAGAAGGGCTGCGGGAGTTTTCCGGGCAGCCACAGGAAGGTTCCCCGCAGTGCCGAAAGAGCACCGGCCCCGCAGGAAGGGCATCACCCAAACAGCATTACCGCGAGGAGGTAGACCCCGATCCCGATGAAGAGCACCCCGACAATGCGCCGCGTCCAGTGCTCGAACTTCTCCGCCGCTTTCATCGCGCTCCCCACCTTCGCGACCCCGGTCACCATGATCAGCGAGAACGCGATCACCGGCAGGGCGGTGGCGACGGCAAAGACCGCCGGGACGCCGAGCGGATCAGAGGTCCGGAGCGCCAGCGGGACGAGCATCGCAAAGAAGAGCACCGCCGAGAACGGGCAGAAGGTCAGTGCGAAGAGCACGCCGAGGAGAAAACTCCCTGCCAGCCCCTGATCGGCAACCCGCTCCTTGAACACGGCAAATCGCCTGCCCCCGCCCCTCCAGGAGGGGAGCACAACGAGATCGAGCATCACGACCCCGACGGCGATCAGCAACGGGCCGACCAGCACCTCGCCCCATGACTGGAGGAAGAGCGAGATCCCCTGGATGGAGAGGCCGAAGATGACGATCAGCGCCGCGAGCCCGACGTAGACGGCCATCCTCCCGGCGCTGTAGAGCGCTCCGGCAAGGAGGGTCTGCCCGGGATTGCCGATCCGGCGGGAGAGATACCCGATTGCGGCGATGTTCGTCGCGAGCGGGCAGGGGGAGAGGGCCATCATCAACCCGATGAAGAACGCGGCGACGAGAGGGATGCTGCTCGTCCCCATCGTCTCCATGAACCCCATCAGGCTCATTGCGAGAAGTCCCCGGCGAGACGCATCCCGAGTAGCGTCTTGAGATACTGCATGAATCCGGGCTTGTCGTTCAGCTTGTACCAGACCCGGGTGTCCTCTTCTTTAGAGAACCCGCCCTGGTCGTCGTAGGTGCCGATCCAGAGCGACGAACCGGTCGCGCCGTAGCGTTCGACGATCTCCTTCTTTTCCGGGTCGGCGATATCGATATGGTCGAAGATCAGCTTCCCGGAGCCGAGTTCTTCGGGGAAGTGTGTCTTCACGGTCTCTTCGGCGTAGTCACCGAGCACCACGCAGGAGTGGCACTGGTTCGGAGCGGTGAAATGGATGACCTCGACTTTAGTGACGGTACCGTTGAGCGGCGAGATGGTGGCTGCGTCCGCTCCACCGGATTCTGTCGTGCACCCTGCAAAGAGGGCGGCAAAGGCCAGGAGAACCGACAGCGCAACTAACGGCAGGACCTTTCGTCCGGTTATGCGGCAGGCAAGCCCCCGGCGCATGCGTGGGGCCTCAGAACTGCATAGTTGGTTCGTTTTCATCAAGGACACTCCTGTCGCTGGATTGACTGTTACAATTTGGTTTGAAATGGTTCTGTGTTCTTGTGCAGGCAGATATATATGCTTTCTCCAGTGATGCTTCATCATCGCATCCCCCTGCCGGAAAAATCGGCGTTCCTCCACCGTGTATCGGGGCGGGATGCAGAAGCGGTCACTCCGGCTCGCCCCGTTTCTTTGCCCGGGTGATCTCCCTGGGGTAGAGATCCTCCCGCTCCTCAAGTTGCTCTTCGATGTACCGCAGGGTCTCGATGATGCGGGGTATCAGCACCCTGTCCATAGCGTTCACCTTCCGGCGTGTCCGCGTGCTGCTCCTCTCAAGCGCCCGGAGAGTACCCCCTTCACTGAGGAGGGGTGTTAGGTGCAGCACCCGGCTGCAAGGAGGATGGAGGGAGTCGCATCCAACCCCGGAACCCGGCTTCCCGGCGCGACGTCACATCCTCCGTGGCATGGTCCGCCGGTGCAGGTGCATCGCGGCGGCGGTAAAGACCAGGGTGAAGAGGGCAAGCATCGCGATCTCGACCGCCACCGGGAAGTAGTGTGCGCCCGTGAACGAGTATCGCACCAGGTCCGTGAAGTAGGTGAGCGGCGAGCAGACAGCAAGCAGAAGCCCCCATGCGGGCATCTGCTCAAGCGGGACGAAGATGCCGGAGATGAAGACGAGCGGGAACTTCAGGAGCGAGGAGAGCATCATGATGTTCGAAGGCACGTTCGTCGGGGGGACGGCAAGGAGCATCCCGATAGCCGAAAAGCAGCATGCAGCAAGGAGGACGGCAGAACCGAGCACGATGCCGTGCAGGAGCGGAAGGCCGAGGGCGAGGGCGATGAGGAGGGTGACCGCCGTGACCCCGATGCCGAAGAGGATGGAGGCGATCATGTCTCCGAGCACAATTGCCTCAGTGGTGATGGGGCAGGCTGCAAGCCGTTCGAGGGTCCGTGCCTGCCCTTCCCAGGGAAAGATTGCAGGAGATACGGCGGTCGAGGTGAAGAAGAGGGTCATCCCCATAAGCCCGGAGAGGAGGAACGCGAGGGGGAGCTGCCGGCCCCCCATGAAGAAAGCCAGGAAGAGGAAGACCGGCATGAAGATACCGAAGATGAGCACAGGGCCTTTGGAGTAATAGATCCGGATATCCTTCTTTGCTATCGCCCATGCCCGCCGGACCTGTTCGGACGTTCCTGCCGGGTTCATGATCGCTCCTCCCCTGTCAGCCGCAGGAAGACCTCGTCGAGCGACGGGGCAAGCGTGTTCAAGGTGAGGATCGCTATCCCCTCCTGCCGGCTGAATGATACGAGGGAGCGGATGGCCGTGTCCTGATTCTCTGCCGTAATCTGCCACTTATCCCCCGTTCGGGCAGCCCCGGTGATGCCCGCAAGCCCTGAAAGGAGATCTCCCCCGATCTCCCGGTCGAAGCTCACCTCGATCCGGTGGACACGGTCGATCGCGGTCTTGAGTTTCTCCGGCGCGTCGATCGCGACGATCTTCCCGCTCCTGATGATACCGACCCGGTCGCAGAGCCGGTTCGCCTCCTCCATGTTATGGGTGGTGAGGAAGATGGTTGTCCCGTCCGCATTCAGCGCCCGCAGCAGGGAGAGGATCATCTGCGTGCTCTGGACGTCAAGCCCGCTCGTCGGTTCGTCGAGGAAGAGGAGTTCGGGCTCGTGGAGGAGCGCCATGGCGAGGATGAGCCTCTGCCTCATGCCCTTCGAGTAGCCCTGCACCTTCTGGTCTCTTCTCTCGTAGAGGCCGAGGGTTTCGAGAAGGTCGTGCGAGCGCCCTTGTGCCCGGGCACGATCGAGCCCGTAGAGGTCCCCCATCAGCATGAGGTTCTGCCATGCGGTCAGGTCGACGTAGGCGTTCGAGGTCTCGGGCACGACGCCAAACCGCTGCTTCGCCCGGACGGGTTCACGCCGGATATCATGCCCGAGGATCCTGACGCTCCCGCCGTCCATCGGGATGACGCCGGTGAGCATCCGGGCGGTGGTGGTCTTTCCCGCCCCGTTCGGGCCGAGGAAACCAAAGATCTCGCCTTCGCGGACCTCAAACGAGACGTGGTCCACGGCGGTGATGGTGCCGAAAACCTTCGTCAGGTCTTCAACCTCGATCACGTTCCGCACGCCTGAGCAATCAGTACGGGTATCACCGGTCACAGTGGGCTCCTTTTTCGGACGACGTGCTCGACCTGCTCCGGGGTCTTCTCCCGGCCGGCGTTCACTCCCTGATCGCCTCCAGCACGGCGGCTGAAAGGCGCTCGATCTCGTCGAACCGGGGTTCGACCATCCCGTTCTTCTCGATGCCGCAGTCGGTGGCAACGATATGCAGGTGCTGCTCGACCCCGAGCGCCCTGAGTTTCTTCCTCCCGCAGCAGTCGCCGCACCCGTCCAGCACCAGGACGCGATCCGTGTACCGGACCGCAGCCTCCAGTGAGGCGGTCGGCCGGGTGGCCGGGATGCAGGCCTCGACCGCCCCGCAGGAGCAGTGGAGGAGCATCGCCCCGGTCTGGGCGGTCAGCTTTCCAGTGTTCGAGATCCCTGAACAGGCGACGATGGTGACCGCCATTCAGATCGCCCCGAACGCCGTATCGATCCAGGCGGTGATCGCGTCCCGGATCCTCCGGACGCCGGCCATGATCTCATCGTCGGTGCCGGTGAGTATTGATGGGTCGGGAAACTCCTGATGGATCTCCTCTTTCGCCCAGGGAAAGAGGGGGCAGAGCCCTCCCTCGCAGACGGCGACGAGGACGTCCATCTCCTGCTCGTCGAACTCACCAAGGTCTTTGACCCTGTGGCCGGAGATGTCGATCCCAAGCTCGGCCATCGCCCGGACTGCGTGCTGGTTCAGGGTTCCAGGCTCGGTGCCGGCTGAGAAAGCCTCGTAACGGTCGCTGTAGCGGGCGTTCATGTAGCCCTCCGCCATCTGCGAGCGGGCGGCGTTGTGAGTGCAGACAAAGAGGACTCTCTTTTTCACGAGATCACTCCAGCCCGAGTGCCCTGAGCGCCGCCCGGGCGATCAGGTCCGGCGGGATCGACTCGTAACGCTCGCCGTTATACTCGACTGCCCGGCATTCCGCGCCGTCCTGCCCGGTGATGCAGGCACAGGAGGTGCAGGGAGTGCTGGTAACCTCGATTCCCTTAATCAGATCCTCGAGCGGCACGCCGTTGAAGAGAATGCTGTTCGACTCTGCGATTGCCTCGTTTTCGAGGACGGTCTCGACAAACCGGACCGTGATGCCCTCTTCCTCGAGGATGGGGCGTATCTGTTCGACAACGTCCATGACGACCTTCCCGGTCTCGCCGCACCGCTCGCAGGTGTTCTCGATGTCTCTGCCGATATGCCGCCATTCGACGACGAGGGTGTCCGTCGACCCCCCGCAGGCGCACCCACACCCGCATCCACCGGATGGCCTGTGCTCGTTCTCTTCCTCTGCTCTCCCTTTCCCCTCCCAGGCGGCGGAGACGACCGTCTCAACGTCCTCTTCGCAGAGGTCGAGGCCCCCGCCTTTCTCGATCCCGAGGTCCGTGACCACGATCTCCTGGACGGGCGCAACCCCGGCCCGCTCGGCGATCTGGCGGGCGCAGCCGACCGGGCAGCCGTCGATGACGATCACCTCGTCCGCTGCCTCGACCTTCTTCTTTATCGAGGGTGTAGAGACGGCGAGGGATGCCGTGCAGGCGATATTCCCGTATCCTTCCTTCGTCAACCAAACGGCAGCCTCGTTCGAGATCTGTCCGGCCTTCGATGCGCCGGCGCAGGCGAAGATGATCCGTTTCGTGTCGCCTTCTGGTTCCACGCCACCCCCGCAGGTACACCGGGGTATTGTCTGTTCTGTCATGTCACTTCTCCCCAAGCAGTATCTGTTTGATATCCTCGACACAGGGGACGTGACCGACGACTTTAGGCTCGCCGTCGACGTAGAGCGCCGGCGTCAGCATCACGCCCCGCTCGATCATCGCATCGAGGCTCTCGATCTTGCGGATATCCGCATCGATCCCGAGGTCCTCGACCGCGATCTCGACGTTCTTGTTCATCCGCTTGCACTTGGCGCAACCGGTCCCGAATACTTCGATCAGCACCATTCTTCCTCCGCAGGAGAAGAGGGGTCTCACCCCTGCAGGATCTCCTTGATCTCTTTCACGTCCGCCACCCGGCCGGAGACCTTCAGTTCCCCGTCGACGGCAAGGGCGGGCGTCAGCATAACCCCGCGGTCCATGATATCGGTGATGTCGTCGACCTTGACGATTTCGGCTTCGATACTGAGTTCTTGGATCGCTGTCTCCACGTTCTTTGCGAGCCGCTTGCATTTGGCGCAGCCGGTTCCGAGCACTTCAACCTTCATTGTTTCTTCACCTCGTTCTGGTACTCACGAAGGATCGCCGCCCGGTAGAGCGGCTCGGCCTCCTTCGGGATGTAGTTGTAGATCTTTACCTGTTTCATCAGTTCATCGCCGATAGCGATCTCGCCTGAGAGGTTAAGGGCGATTGTATCGGCCAGGATATCGTCGAGCATCGTGAGCCCGACGACGACCTCCCCGACCTCGATCCGGCGGACACGCCGCAGAGCTTCGGCGGCGCAGCAGGGTTTCTCTCTCTTTTTATCGCTCTCCATACGCTTCCCCCTACACGAGCAGCATCCCGTTGCCGTAGACGAACCCGGCAATGGTCGCCGAGATCACGACCAGCGTCACGTAGGCCGCCGTCTTCTTCGCCCCCACGATCCGGTAGATGACAAGGATAGAGGGCAGGCTGAGCGTCGGCCCGGCCAGCAGGAGGGCAAGCGCCGGGCCGGCGGCCATGAGCCCGGACGAGTAGCCAAACGTCGTGCCGATGATCGGGACCTCAAGCAGCGTCGGCATGTAGAGGATCGTCCCTACGACCGCCGCGAGGAAGTTCGCCGCGAGCGAGTTGTTGCCGAAGTAGGGCTGGAAGGTCTCCGGCGGGAGGAAGAACGCGATGATCCCGACGAGGAACGTCCCTGCGATCAGGATGGGGAAGATCTTCTTCGTCAGGTCCCAGGTCTCAAGGCCCCAGTCGGTCACCTCATCCCGGTCAAAGTAGTAGATGAGGAGGACGGCGATGGCGAGGGTCAGGACGTAGACGATCGAGAGCCGGATCACCCAGTCAAGCGGCGAGGCGCCAAAGACCAGCACCCCGACGAGGAGGGCGAAGAACGCGGGCGTGACCCAGCGCGGCTTCTCCGCCTCACACGCCCCGGCAACGCTCGGCGCCATAGCCTTCTTCTTAAGGGTCTCGACGTCGGTGGACCGGAAGAGCAGCGCCATCGCAAGCCCGATCACGATGGCGAGGGTGACGGCAGAGACCGCCCGTGCCACTCCGAGGTCGAACCCGAGGACCCATGCGGTGTAGATGATCGCGAGGATGTTGATGGCCGGCCCCGCAAATAGGAACGTCATTGCCGGGCCGATGCCGCTCCCTTTCTTGAGGATGCCGGCAAAGATCGGGAGGATGGTGCAGCTGCAGACCGCGAGGATCGTCCCCGAGACCGATGCTATCCCGTAGGAGACCGGTTTTGGGGTGTCCGGGCTGAAGTACTTCAGCACCGCCTCTTTCTTGACGAAGGCTGCGATGGCGCCGGCGATGAAGAACGCCGGGACCAGGCAGGTGAGGACGTGCGCCGAGAGGTAGTCGAGCACAGAGGCAAGCCCTGATGAGAGGGCGCTGATGAGTATGTCGATCATGAGTGTATCTCACTGGAGATCCGGAGTCCGTCAATTCAAATTAATTTGAATTAATGTGTGCGGGGTCAGGCATAAAGGTTATGGTGTGCGGGGTCGGAGCGACAAGACGATCCTGCTAAAAGCCTCCGCCTGACTCATCCGGGCGATGATTGGTGGCCGTGATCGTTCCCGATTTCTGCGCGAGAGGGCAGCGGCCCGGGGTGAAATGCACCGGGCGACGGAGCGTACGACAGTGCGGAAAAGGTATATGCCGTCTCATTTCATATAAGTTTGAAGCAGGGAGATGATGAGGTGACGGAGAAGAACGAGTGCCGGGAAGATACGCTACCCCTCCCGCCGGAGGTCGAGGAGGCGCTCTGTCGGTGCGGGGGCATCGCAGGGCTGACGGGGAGGCTACCGGGGGACGACGTCCTGGAAAGAGAGAGCGCTCTCCACCGCGCACTCGCCGACCCCCTCCGCCTCAAGATCCTCGCGATGCTTGCCGTGCAGCCGCTCTGCGTCTGCGTCATCAAGGTGGTGCTCGGGATAGCGGATTCAAAGTTATCCTACCACCTCTCCGTCCTGAAGAAGGCCGGGCTGATCATCGGCGAGGCGCAGGGGAACTGGATCATCTACCGGCTGACCACCGAAGGTGAGGCATGGGCACGGCGGTTCATGGGCAACGCCGGAAGGTAAAAATGTCGGAATACCGGGGCCTTATACCCCGAGCCCCTCAAGAAACATCCGGTGCAGGCGTAAGTCCCCGCCGAGCTCCGGGTGGAAGGCGAACGCCATATGCCGGCCGTTCCTGACCGCCACGATCCCCTCCGGGATGCGGGCGAGCACCTCCACACCGGGCCCGGCATCGGTGACGATCGGGGCCCGTATGAAGATCGCCCGGAAAGGCTCGGTGAGGCCCTTCACCGCGAGAAGCGCCTCGCGGGAGTCGACCTGCCGCCCGAAGGCGTTCCGCGCCACGTGCATAGGGATGAGGGCGAGGGGCCGCACCCGGGAGTCGTCAACCCGGTCCGCCGCAAGCACCATCCCGGCGCAGGTGGCAAATACCCCGCCCTCGAACCCCGCGAGCGGCTCATAGAGCCCGTTCTTTTCTATCAGACGGGATATGGTGGTGGACTCCCCGCCCGGTATCGCAAGGGCATCGAGATTCACGAGGCCCTCTGCGCGCCGGACCGGGACAACCACTGAACCCGGCCGGTCCGCGAGCGCCTGACGGAACGCCGCAATGTGCTCGCTGACATCGCCCTGGAGCGCGAGAACACCGACCTTAACGCCCACGGGTCTGCAGCACCTCGTCTTCGCGGAGCATGTGGATATCGAGGC
>JALNXI010000380.1 GCA_023230425.1 Methanoculleus sp.
GATACCCGGGGGCAGCCCGATCACTGCCCCCGGCACTTCCCCGGCGGAGTGCCGGCATCCATGAGAACGCGGGAAGAAACCGCTGGGGAGATCGGATGCCGTAAACTCGAATAATAAGATTGATTCGCCCCCCGATCGACATTAACTCATGAATACTGACCATCTGAAGAAATGTCCACGGACCTTGCTTTGTTTTGCACTGTTGCTCCTGGCGGTGCTCGCCGGGTCTGCAGGCTGCTCTGACGACGCCGGGGACGAAACCGGTGGTATTTCCGCTGAAATGCTCGCTGATAGCGGTAAGAGCACGCTTCTCGCCATCTATATGGTCGGATCGGATCTCGAGAGCGAGTCCGGGGCGGGGACCACCGATCTCCTGGACCTGATCTCGGGTTTCTCTGCCCGGCCGGATGACTGTCTCGTCGTGGTCGGCTACGGCGGCGCGAACAAAGAGGGATGGCGCGGGATGCGGATCGCCTCGATCGCCGAACTGGAACAGGATGCCGCCGACGAGATCATCGGGAACGAAGACTGTTTCCTTGAAGAGTACCCCGACGCCAACATGGGCGATCCCTCGACGCTTGCCGGGTTCCTTGCCTACGTGAACGGGATCGAGGGCTACGAGCAGCGGTTCCTGATCCTCTGGGACCACGGCAGCGGCTACGAAGGCTTTGGCCAGGACGAGGTCCACGACGACATGCTGACGCTCGCAGAGATGAAGAGCGCCTTTGCGCAGGGCGGCAAGAGGTATGACTTCATCGGATTCGATGCCTGCCTGATGTCGATGGTCGAAGTGGCGGTCGTCATCGAACCCTACACCGGACTGCTCGTTGCCTCCGAAGAGACCGAGCCGGGAAGCGGCTGGGAGTATACAACACTCGCACGCGAACTCTCGGAGAGGCCGGGGATATCTCCCGCAACATTCGGAAAAGCGGTGGTCGACTCGTATATGGTGGACCCGGACGGTGAGAAGACGCTCGCGCTCCTCGACCTTGGAAAGACCGGAGAACTTCTTGCAGCGCTCGACGGTTTCGGCGTCGTCCTTGAGAGGGAGATCTCCGGCGGTAACTTTGAACCGGTAGGCCAGTCGTTCTGGTACTCCCAGGCATTCGACAGTAACCCGTCCGAAGAGTGCCAGACCTCTATCGACCTGACGGATCTTGTCCTCCGCATGCGGGAGAATAACCCGGCTTGCACGCGCGAGGCCGACCGGCTCGCCGGGGCGCTTGACGCGTTCGTGCTGTATGCGCGGCACGACGAACACTTTTCAAGAGCGGACGGCGTCGCGATAGCCTCACCGAGATTCATCGCGACCGACACGCTCGATACGTACCGCAACGCCGCAACCGTCTCTCCGGG
Source organism: Methanoculleus sp. (assembly GCA_023230425.1). Taxonomy (GTDB): domain Archaea; phylum Halobacteriota; class Methanomicrobia; order Methanomicrobiales; family Methanoculleaceae; genus Methanoculleus. Next base: position 1,357 of record JALNXI010000380.1, read on the forward strand.
ATGGGACGCATTCTTCGACACCTACGTAAAGGCGAAGTCCGGGGATCACGAAGACCCGGTGCTGACCGAACACGAGGATGATTGGACGTTCTCGGTCTCCGACAACCTCGGTGTCGCCGAGGTGATGCTCGTCTACTGCATCGAGGCGGAAGAGGGGGCCCTGGCAGTCGGGGAGGTGCCGGTTCTGCCCGACAGCAAGGGGAACTTCGGGAGAGAGAGCTGGAACGGGGAATGGTACTGCATGGATACGGGCGAAGGGACCCTGCTGCCGCTCTATCTCTCATATGAAGGCACGTGCGGCGGCTCCCGTCAGGTGTACTACTCGCCGGTGGAGATAGCCCGCGACGGGACAACCACCGAGGCTGCCCTGCACATCTACATCGATCCGGTCACCCACACCGGTGAGATCCTCGTCGAGCCCTTCGAGACCGATGAGAACGGCGATGTAAGCACGGGGGCAGGCGGCTGGACCGACGAGACCCTTCTGCCCGGCGATGTCCTGAGGGCATACGCGAGGGGCTACGACGAGCCCTCCGGCGAGAGTGTCCTCGTGGAGACCGGGACGATAACCGTGACCCCGGCGACCCGGCTCTCCTACGGGACGATGCCCGCGGGCGTTTACTCGTGCAGCCTCTATGCGGAGGACTTCAACGGCAACACCGGGAGCTCCGGACGCATCGTCGTCGAGGTCGAGTGAAGACCTGCCTGAGAGCACATTACTCATCCACTTTTTGCCCCGGTCCGGGTGGCGGCGCGGGTCGCCCCCTTCCCGGACGATCCGGAGAACGAGACGAGTTGGGTCACCTGCAGCAGGGATGCATACGGACACGCACAGTAATGTATTTTTAACATTAAGTAAAACCATGTTAACAAATGCAGCCCGGAGAGAGTATACCCGACGATACGGGAAGGGGGGAGGCAAGAGGGGACAGGATAGAGCAGTACCACTGCCCGTGCAGTGTGCTGCCTCAGGTGTTTGCGGACGGTTTTTCGGCAAAAACCCGCAAAGGGGGCGATACACGGGATACACCGCAGCGTCATCGGTTTGAAGCGTCGGCCGAGAGCGGCAGTGGTAACGATGACCGGACGGCGGGCGAGCAATCGAGACCGGGCCGTGTGTACAGGGCTGTGGGATCCTGGGACTGGGATCTCGTTGCACGATGTCTGAGGATCGACGTGCCCGGCCGGGAACTCCGGGTTCTTGTCGGACAGGAAGGGCTTGCTTGCGCTGAACCCTGGGATCGGTTTGTACACCCAGGGGATATTT
>JALNXI010000381.1 GCA_023230425.1 Methanoculleus sp.
CGGCGTTACCCTTGGTGCTCCTCACGAAGACCGTGCTCCAGCCGTCGGGGCTGCCCACGGAGCCGCTGGAGATGTCGGCGAGGTTCGCGACGTAGTCCAGGCAGACGTTGCATCCGGGCTGCACGTACTTGTGGATCAGCTTGAGCGGCATCTGGCTGACGGCACCGCGTTCGGTATAGACCGTGAACTTGCCCTTGCCGATATCCATCTTCTTGACGGACTCCATCTTCTGGTTGCAGTGGTCTTCGACCATGGCCTCCAGCGCCTGATAGGAGAGGTTCTCCATACAGTAGATGCCGAGCGCGAGAGCGATCTTGTCGTCGACGTCGCGCATGCCGATCGGGTAGAGCTGAGCCTTCCGAACAGCCTGGATCTGGCAGGGTGTACCGACGATACCAACCCGGTCAAGGCCGTAACTGCGTGTCGCCTCCTTGATCAGGTAGAGGTTCGGGCTGAGGGTATAGCGCGTTCCGGCAGCAGCCAGAAGTTCCGCCTTCGTGGTCGCAACCATGGGCTCCGGTTTCCACGGCTCATCGCTTGGGCCTGCGACGATGGCACCATCGATGATGCCTTCTTCGAGCGCATAGGCAAAGAGCGTCGTGATGATACCGCCGTCCTGGGACTTCTTCAGGATGTCCCTGTCAGTCGAGCGTGCCGAGATCGCGGACTTGTAGTTACCGAGTACGTCCATCTTTCTCACCTCACTGCATGGCTCCACGGATAGCGTCCATGATGCCCTCGTAGTTGTTCATGACGTCGAAGTTGAACCAGCTCCGCGGACACTGCGCGTAGCAGGCACCGCACTTGATACAGAGATCACGGTTCACGTTCGGCCTGCCGTACTCCATGGTGATGGCGCGGACCGGGCAGGTGCCGGCACAGGTTCCGCACCCCATGCAGAGCCCCTGGTTGATGACATCATACATCAGGTCGCAGCCGCAGGCCGTGTCGCCGCGCTGTGCAAGCTGCATCAGCGGCGTCAGGTAGGCGGTCGCGAGGCTCTTCTGCTCGTCGTTGCCCCGAAGCAGCAGGTAGGCCATGACGGCGACGTTCCTGACCGCCTGGGGGCACGGGGGACAGGACGGCAGGTAGAGGTCGACATCGACGACCTCGCTGATGGGCACAAACGCCTCCTGACCGGGCTGGTTCCACTGGCCGCCCCGGCAGAATCGCGTAATGTTGCCGTAGGCTGCGCAGGCGCCGTAGGCGACGAGCACCTTCGACTTCGCCCTCGCCTCTTTCAGTTCCTCTACCGAGAGTTTGTCATCAAGACAGCACGAACCCTCAACCAGGCATACGTCCATCGCAGGCACATGGCGCACATCGACCAGTGTCAGCGCGTAGACCAGGTCTGCATAATCATCGAGCAGCTTGAAGAGACCCTCGTAGTTATCCGCAAGCGTCACGAGGCATCCCGTACATCCGCTCAGGTGTAATTCACCTATTGAAATCTTATCTGCCACAGGCTTTTCCTCCTTTTGTACAACTTCCACCTTTTCGTTTACAATCACATCAGAGGGCTTCACCGCGGGCTTCGTCGGCGGCTGGCTCGCCGCAGGCTTCACCTCTGGCTTATTCTCCAGGGGCTTCTCCGGCTTTTGTTCCGGTCGATCTCCCGGCATCTTCGCCGGTTTCTCCTGATGACGCCCAAAGATGCGTTCCTTGATGGTTGATAGCAGCCCCATATTCTACCCCAATCTCCTCCAGTACGATCCGCACTGTTCTGGGAATGGCCCCCTCAACCTCCTCAGTGAGCCCCAGTTCAAACTCATGGCTCGCGACACGCTTCGGCTGGCACCCGATAATCGTGATATCGATGATGTCCTTTAATCGCTGCAACGGCTCGGAAAGGTCCCATGAATGGGCATCCCGGTAGGCGCCCGGTGGCAGGTCTTCTGGCCGGAGTTTCGTCACATCACCGGGATTTGCGCCGAAATCGGCGATATCGATGATGATCAACTTCTTCACAGGCACCTCTGCATCTTCCATCAGCGTAAAAAGGAAGTGAGGGGCGCCAAGGCCGGCATCGATGACCTTGACGTTGTCGGGCAGTTGTAACTTCTGGAGTTCTTCTACGACTGCAGGGCCGAACCCGTCATCTCCATAGAGGGGATTGCCGCACCCTGCGATCACGATCTCACGGAATAGCATGCGTGTACGCTCACTGAATGAGTTTCTGGGCCACTAACCTCTTATCTTCGTCGATTACCAGCATGTGCGTCGCGCAGGAGACGCAGGGGTCGTATCCACGCATGACGACTTCCGCGAGCCGCCAGGGAGCACCTGTCAGTGCACGGCTGCAGGTGGGGAAGTTCCATGTGGTCGGGACGAGCATCGAGAAGTACTGAACCCTGCCGTCCTTGACCTTGGCGAGGTGGACGTCAGTTCCACGGGGAGCCTCGTTCGCGGCCCATCCAAGGGATCCGTCACCCTGCGGGATAGTCTCCGCGAGCACCGATCCGGAGGTGTCGAGCGCGTCCAGCGCGTCGATGATGCCGTAAGCGGTCTCGGGGAACTCCATCTGGCGTGCGACCTGCAGGCCGATGGTGCCTTTCTCGTCGTAGTTCTTGAAGATGGCCTGGCGTGCACGTGGCCCAACCTCGACCGGCTGGCCGTCGT
>JALNXI010000382.1 GCA_023230425.1 Methanoculleus sp.
GAGCCCCTCGCTCCCGAGCGGGCTTAACCGCCCGGTGATGACGGCAAGGTGGCCGTCACGAAGGCCTGAGAGGATCTCCTGCGCCGCATTCACGTCCATCGAGCTCGCGAAGAGTTCCCGGTAGGCCTCGGCCGCTATAACGGTCTCATCGAAGAGGTCGATGAGCCGGTGGATGCTGAACCGCTCGTAGTCGGCGTCCGCATCGATGGCGCCGAACTTCTTCGCCACCTGCACCAGTTTCCACTTAAAAAGCGCCGTCCGCTTCAGGGCGAGTTTCAGGATCCCCGGGAGGTGCGCGGGGTCGAGTGCGGCGATGGTCTCCTGGACCTCGAGCGCCCGGACGTCTTCGGGCAGGCGCAGGAGGAACCGGTAGGCGCCGACCTCGATCCCGACGGTCGTCCCGTAGCGGGCCGAGAGGAGGACCGAGAGCGCCCGGGCCAGCGCCTCGTTCGCCTTGTGCCCGCCGCAGACGTTGCAGACCACCCCCTCATCCGCGTTCTCGAGGGTGATGAGGCGGTCCGAGGGGACCGGGTAGTTGCCCTCGTCCATCCGGGCGATCGACCGCTCCGCATAGGCGATCGCACCGGGGACGCTTGCGTACCGGCCGAACGCCCGGGTCCTCCGGAGCGCCCCGACCTCCCGGGCGACGGCAAACGGCACCGGGATCTGCTCGCCCTCCCACGACGGGACCTCTCCTCGCGCTCGGGCGGCCGGCTCGACCGTGATCCTGCCGCCCTCGATCTCGAGCACCTGCCAGAGCTGGCCCTTCGTGATGAAGACCACGCCGGTGTGCATCCACCCGAGGACGAACGACTCGTCCAGGGTCCCGACCGTGCGGCGCGAGACGATATCGAAGATCTCCATCTTGCGCTCGTCGTGGATCATCGAGAGGTTCTCGATGAGGTAGCGCCGAGCCCGCCCGGTCCGGATGATCCGGGAGCCGTCGAGCCGGATCAGGCGGTGTTCCGCCATCTGGTTGCAGACGGCATCAAGGAGCGGCCCGCACCCGGCAAAGACGCTTGACTGCTCGACGATCTCCCGGACGCGGGAGACCTCGATCTCCCCGTACTCGACCGCTATCGCCGCTACCTGGTTGGCGAGCACGTCGGCGGCGCCGGCAGGCGGGACTATCCGCTCGCACTCGTTCGCCTTCGCCCGGCGGGCGATCACGAAGGACTCCAGGAGGTCGTCAAACCCCGTGGCGAGGACGGTGCCGCGCGAGACGGCGTCGAGTTGATGGCCGGCCCGGCCGACCCGCTGCACCAGGCGCGAGACCTGCCGGGGAGAGCCGAACTGGACGACGTGCTCGATGTGTCCGATATCGATACCGAGTTCCATCGACGATGTGGCGATGAGCGTCCGGATGTCGCCCTTCCTGAACCGCTCCTCGGCATCGACCCTGACATCCCGGGAAAGCGAGCCGTGGTGGACCTCGACGTCGCCGCGGGGAAAGAGCTGGTGGCCGAGGGCCTCGGCGGTTACCCGGGTATTGACGAAGATGAGGGTGGAGCCGGGCGCGTCAAGACAGTCCCCGACGGCCCGTGTCTGGGCGGCGAACTCTTCCCCGGCAAACCGGACGGTGATCTCAAGGCTGCTTGCGACCGGAACCTCCACGAGCGAGAACGCCCGGGCCCCGCAGAGGAACCGCCCGATATCGTCCGGGTTCCCGACTGTCGCCGAGAGGCCGATTCGCTGGAACTCCCCCGCGTAGGCGGCCAGGCGTTCGAGCGCCACGGCGAGTTGCGCTCCCCGCTTGCTGTCGGCGAGTTCATGGATCTCGTCGATGATGACGTACCGGATCTGTTTGAGGTGCTCGCGGAGACGCTTGCCCATGAAGAGCGCCTGGAGGGACTCCGGTGTCGTGATCAGGAGATCGGGAGGGTTGAGCGCCTGTTTCCGCCGTTCGTTCTGCGGCGTGTCCCCGTGCCGGACGCCGACCGAGAGCCCGAGCTCCCGGCACCACCACTCCATCCGGGTGAGGATATCCCGGTTCAGGGACCGGAGTGGGGTTACGTAGAGCGCCTTGAACCCCGGCCCAGCGCTTTCGAGGAGCCGGTCGAAGACCGGGAGCATCGCGCTCTCTGTCTTTCCCGTGCCGGTCGGCGCCACCAGGATCAGGTTCTCCCCCGCAAGGAGCCGCGGGATGGCCTGCTCCTGGGCCTCGGATAACCCGGTAAACCCGCGTTTCAGGACGACCTCCCGCACCCTCGGGTCGAGGAGATCAGCCGCCGCCGTCTGCGGGGCAGAGCGTGGCCGGGGAGCCGACGTACGTGCCATCTGCTAAAAACACCTCCGCGTTCTTCTCATCTATGCACCGGGAGAGGGGGCCGATCCCGCTCTCCCGCAGCCGCAGTATATCGATACCTCCCGCAAACTCGTTGAAGGCAGGGACGAAGAGGAGCCGGGTGCGGTCCCCCGGCGGCGCCTGTGTCCCACACGGTCCCTCAAGCCCCGAGTAGAGGTAGGCCGGCCGGGCGCGTGCGGCACACCCGACGGTGTCCACGAGCGAGACGACCGGGTGGTGGTGGCCGAGGACGATGAGGTGGCCGAAGAGTTCGGGGGCGGGGTGGGTGTGACCGTGGAGGTAGCCGACACCGTCGAT
>JALNXI010000383.1 GCA_023230425.1 Methanoculleus sp.
TTCCGGCCCGAGTTCAAGGAGCGCCTCGCTGAGTTCAGGCAGCTGCCCGCCTCCTGTGTTGAGTCTGCTGAGGCGCTCAAGGCGAAACGAGCGCTCTTCGAGCGGGCCGGGATCTTCCCGACGGGGATGATCGACAGCCGGATCGCCACCCTGAAGGCCTTCGACGACCTGGGATTGAGCGAGAAACTTTACGGCAACAACGAAGCGATCCGGGAACTGGTTGAAGAGTACCTCCACGTGGCGTGAGAGCCGAAGAATCCTTTTTTCGACGGCCGGCATTAACCGGGCACCGTCAACATCCCCCCTTCCCCTGCACTGATGGCTCCGGTATGGGGCAAGCTTATTATCAGGAGGCCACCAGAGGGGGTGGCTCTCCGGAGTGAGGCGGGAACCCCGGCGGGCGGAGAAGGCAACCTCCCACTCTTTGTGGGGAGGCCGTCCAGAACCGCCAGAACCCGCGCACGTTCGGGTGACGGAGGATTGGTATGAGAGGTGAAGCAGGACAGAGTATGAGTGAGGGATCGGAACCGGTCACATTTACGTGCTATCGCGTTACCCCGGGAGAGGGGGAGGGTGCTCTTGAGGAGGGTATGAACACCTACAGCGTCGTGGTGCTGCTGCCCGGCGGCGAGGTCAAGCACCAGGTCGTCTGGGCGCGGGCGCCTGAGGATATCGGCGACGCGATCCGGGTCCCCTCCGGTTCACGGGTGATCATGACCGAGATGAAGAGCGCCCTCGTCTGGGACAGCGAGGAGGTGGGGGCGGAAGAGACGGCCATGGAGGCCGCACCGACCCCCTGACTTTTTTCAGAAACGAGGCTGTTTTATCATCCTGATGGTCGGATGAGGGCTTTTCCCGATGTTCCACTAGATAGGTGATCCCGGGGATACGCTCCCGTCTCACGATGGCCTCTGTGCAAGGGCTCTTCGCCGGGCCTGCCGGAGGTCCGGTCTCTCTTCGGCGAGCGTATGCAGCTCCGCCAGGGCCCCCCTCCGGCAGCTCCCCTGCACCGTTGAGGAACCGTTAAATATCTCGATGGATTCAGGAGTGTCCAATCGTGTATGACGGTCCCGGTTTCCGGGGTCAATGATGCATCGATCAATGATCTGCCGGGGATAGGATATGGTTGCTGACGAAGTAAGAACGGCTATCGATACGAATAACAGACGATTCTCTGAAGGGTTCCAGAAGGGTGATGCCTCAATACTAACACCCATCTATGCTGAGGACGCCGTGGTCTTCCCCCCGGATGCTCCCATGATCCAGGGGAGGGGGGCGATCGAGGAGTTCTGGAGGACGGTCATGGCATCGGGTGTGAAGGAGGCGGAATTGACCACGATTGAACTCTCCGGAGATGGTGATTACCTGCACGAGAGGGGAACGGGCATCCTCAGGGTCCGTCCCCCCGGGGAGGCGCCTGCCGAGCAGAAGATTAAGTTCGTGGTCGTCTGGAAGCGCACGCCGGATGGCTGGAAGAATTTGTGGGACATCTGGAATGCCTCCCCCTGATCCGGGGAAGCAGACGTCCGGATGGACAGGCTGCCGCGGCTATTGTGGCCGTTCGTCCGGTTCTCCGTAACGGACCGGGTGCCCATCCTGTGTCGCTCGGCCCATGGATAGGTGCGATGCGACGTTCGAGGCACGGGAGGTTGGGTTATCCTTGTGGGTACGAAGGGGTGTCCCGGTCCCAACCACCCCCTGCACGGTGGGGCATCGGAAAAAGGACGTGGCTCTACAGCCGGGGAGAAGAATGCAAATTCTGAAAAAAGATTCTTCAGGGAGCCGGAGAGGAGAACGATGCATCCTCCCCGGTGATCTCGCTGAGATAGACCCCCGAACCGACCCACCAGGTGTCGTCGACCGGGCGGACGTACCCGATCTTCAGTTCCTCGCGGTTCTCCTGCTCGGGGTTCGGCCAGACGAAGACGATGAACCCCCCTCCGGACTTTGCGGTGTCCCTGAGCGCCCGGATGTTCTTCATCCCGAAGGGATCCTGCCTCTCGATCAGGCTTGCGCCTACCGCGGCCTGCAGGTGGGGATGGGCGAGGAGCGTCCCGTTGTAGTCGTAGGCGTAGAGGTAGTGCCCCGCCGGATCGATAAACATTCCCGATCGGTTTGAGATCTCGGCAAATCCCGCTTTCGCTCCATGTTCACGGCCGTAGGCGGCACCGCGCTCGACGAGGTCGACCATCGCCGAGACCGGCTCCGGATACGGCTCGCGGCCGGGACCGGTCGCGTCGGAAAGGTAGATACCCGATCCGATCCACCACGCATCCCCGACGGGGGCGACATAGCCGAGCTTCGGGACATAGGAGTCTTCTGCCGACTCATCGATGGCCCTGTTCTCCGGTACCGGGTAGAGGTAGGTGATGAAGCCCCCGCCGTCTGCTGCCATCCGGGCACCGATGCGGATCACCGGCAGTCCCCGGACGTCGGTCCAGTTCTCCCGGTTTGTTCCAACCGCCTTTCTCCTGTAGGGGTGGGCGAGGAGTGTCCCGTTGTAGTCGTAAGCGTAGACATACAGGGCTCCCTGCGAGAACCGGCCGGTCTCGTTGCCGAACTCGGCGAGGGCTGCATCTCTTCCTG
>JALNXI010000031.1 GCA_023230425.1 Methanoculleus sp.
TCTTCAACACGCTCGAACACCGGGGAATCGCCTCCGGCATCAAGGTCCGGGTCGACGCTGCGACCCACTCGACCGGGTCACCCTATCGAGCCGAATGCGTCAGGGACCGAAACCGCTGGGGCGGGTATGCCATGTGGTCGCGGGTAGTCACGTACGGGATGCGGTGGAAGGTCGAAGGAGCCTTCTCCAGCATCAAACGGATCTTTGGAGAGGGAGTGCGAGCAACGTCCCGGGAAGGGATGTTTCGCGAGTTACGGATAAAAGTGAACTGTTACAACAAGTTGATTGCCCTGGCGGCCTGACGGGAGGTGATTGGCGGGAGGGCAACCACCGGGATAGTTATGCAACACGGCACCACGGAGGGCTATCTGCACCAGTTCGATCTCCGACTCAGTGCCCTTGCAGTCAAGAGCATCCGTCCAAACGACGTCATCGTGCCCCGTTCCGGATCCCTGCACACAACCGCACGAAAAAATCAAAGATATGAGAAGGATGGTCGAAAGACCTCCCCTAACTCCGATGTAATTCTTTATGGAGAGTGCTCGCATTCCGGTTTTTTCTTTCATGTAGTCTACCTCCATAACATGTTAGCCCGGAGGCAGACGGCATACATTCAAGTGCAGAGAATGCGTACATCTCATTGCCTCCGGGCGTGCGGGGTTCTTCATCCGGTCGTCAACCGTGGATGGGGGGATCCCGCGCATGCCGAGATACCGATTCCGGTATCCACGGTGGAGAAGTCAACGTTCTTTTATATACCTTTTCTGTGCCAGGAAGTTACACGCCAGGTCCGTCCAATCGATCTCACACCCAAAACGAGCCGCTACGGGCCGGGAACGGGAGCCGCGCAGGGTGAGGGGAGGGCCCGCGGCCGTTACCCTCGTAGACCACCCGGCCTTCGATACCGCAGCTCCAGACAACCTGCTCGTCGCGGGCGGTGGTCAGCTGGCCGGGGCACGGGGCGTCCGGACCCGGTCACGACCGCCTCCCGACCGGGATCGCGAACGCACCGATAGAAAGCGCCGTCATAGCGCAGAGAATTCCGAAACCCGGCGCCGAAGCAGCCGGTCCGTCCCGGACCACCACAAAGATGTCGTTTCCATCGCTCACCGCAAGTTGTCGCCCATCGGGGGACCACACGTGCATCTCGAAGGTCAGATACCCCGGAGCAAGCGGCTGCAGATCGGAACCCCCGATGTCCATCAACCAGATCGATGATGAAGGACGGGATTGCGAGTAGAACGCGATCCTTTCCCCGTCCGGCGACCAGACCGGTGCGGCGTCGAGGTTCCCCGAGGTCAGGTGCCGCAGGCTGCTCCCGTCGGCGCTCACGATCCGGATCCCGAACGAGACGTTGTCGGAGACGGGGTCGTGGGTCAGCGCGGCATAGAGGATCTCGCTCCCGTCGGGAGACCAGGAGAACTCCAGGACATCTTCCCCGTCGGGAGTTATCTGCAACCCGCCCGACCCGTCGAGGTTCATCACCCGGACCACGGCCGTGCCGGAGACCCGGGAGAGGTAGGCGATCCTATCGCCCCCCGGGTGCCACCGGGGCATCAGGGCATCGCCCGAGGAGGTGAGCCCCCGTCCTCCGCTGCCGTCGGGGTTGATAACCCAGATGTCGGCCTCTTTACGGATCTCCGAGAAGTTGATATTCATCGAAGCACGACCGCCATGCTCATCGGCAGTTGCCTCCCTGATATCCGCGCCTCCGAAGAGGCACGACGTATACGCGATCGTCCTGCCGTCCGGGCTCCACTCCGCCTCGCAACCCCGAGGGCCGTGCAGCCAGGGGACGACGTTTGTCCCGTTGGTCACCTGCACCGGACCGGTTCCGTCGGCGTTCATCGCCCAGAGGTCGTATGAGCCCGATCTGTCGGATATAAATAAGATCTCCTTTCCGTCGGGGGACCAGGGGTTCGTGACGAAGAAGTCCCGCGACCCGGCCGGAGTCAGGTCCGTCCCGGCGGTCCCGTCGGCGGCCATCACCCGGATGGTCATATCCCCGGTGACGGGGTCGAACGAAGTGTACGCGATCCGTTCCCCGTCGGGAGACCAGAAGGGAAACCCGTCCAACTCAGGGGTATCGGTGAGCTGGAGAACCTCGGCCGCGGCTGCGGCTCCCGGAAAGAGGAGGAGGCAGATCACGAACGGGATGATGCAGAGCCTTTTGAAGTTCATGCTCTATGCCTCTTCAAGGAGTGATTATACAGGAACACGTAGCCTCCTCGGTCAGTATCGGCACACCGCTGATGCAATAGCACTTGGCCTGGGTCGTAACCTCGACCGTGTAGGAGGGGGGAGGAGACGGAGACGAAGCGCCTATGTCTACCGAGCCCGCCTGTGTCGAAGTGCCGGGATAATGATATTCATACCGTCCATACTGACCGTCCCAGCTGGCCTTCACGATCACCGTCAGGTCGCAGCTGTAGCCCGGCCCGCGACACTCTTTCTCATGGAACGTGAAGCAACCGTTTGCAGACCATTCCACCGTAATGTATCGCGTACCGTCCGTCCTCTGGTATAATTTTGCGGAGATAATTTTTGCTAATGCATTATACTTGAGTGTATGGACGGGACCACATGAACCAAGAAGTTGATCCGCCATAGTTAGTCCCTCCGCGAGAGAACCGGGTCTTCGGTCCTCTTATATCTGCACTGCGGCAAATCATGGTCCAGCCGTCTCAACGAGACTCGTCCGCGAAGAACTTCTCTATCAACGGCATCAGGCCCTCCGCGCTTGCCAATTCCCTCACATCCTGCCGTCCGGGGTCGCAGACTCACATGCCCGAGAGCAGTATCAGGGTCACCAAGGAATGACCTCGTTTTGATGTTTCTGTTCATTTGCTTTCCTCCATCCAACTCCCCGGAGGCAGATGGCATACATTCAAGTGCAGAGAATGCGTACATCCCATTGCCTCCGGGCATGCGGGGTGCGTCATCCGGGGCGTCAACCAAGGATGGGGGGCCCCCGCGCATGTCGGGATACCGATTCCGGTATCCACGATGAGGACGTCAACGTTCTTCCATATACCTTTTCTGTGTCAGAAAGCTACACGTCGAGCCTATGCGATCGATTTCAAACCCGGACGCGGTCGCAGTGGGCCGGGAACGGAAGCCGCGCAGAATGAGGAGAGGGCCCCCGCCCAGACGGGCTCGCAGCTGTCCCGGTCACCCGACCGGAACCCTGATGCCGGAAATTGTCCAAAATGTTGGACATATGTCTAAAAAATTAGACATCCGAGAGGACCACCTCAGGGTCCTCTCCCTCTTCATCCGGGGCTACGATCGCGAGATATACATCCGGGAAGTCTCCAGGTACCTTCCCATCAGCCGCGGAACGGCCCAGACGGCCCTTGAATACCTTGAGGCAAAGCAGGTCCTCCGCTCCGTCACCAGAGGCAGGACGCGGTTGTTCTCTCTGCGGCGGGGCGATCACGCACGGGACTTTTGCACCCTTGCAGAAGTCTACCGAAGGATCTGTTTTGGGGAGGAAGGACCCTTCATTACCGGAGTTCTCAGCCGGATCGTCCCCCTCATCGAGGGGAGCGGTGCGGTCTTCGGGAGCCACGCAGAAGGAACCGCGGATGAGGAGTCAGACCTTGACCTCTTCGTCGCCGGAGAATGTCCAAAGGACGAGGTTGAGCGGATCGGAAAAGTCTACGGCCTCCCGATTCACCTCACGGTCTACCCGCAGGAACTGTTTGACCGAAGTCTTCATACGGACCCATTTCTCCGCGAGGTGCTCCGGAACCACGTGCTGATCAAAGGCACCGAATACTTCGTCGAGAAGGCGGTGGGATGATGGACCAGCTCGTATGGTGCGGCCGGATCAAGAACGGCTCCCTCACCGCCCCGAACGAGACCCTGGCGTCGGCATACCTGAAGAAGGCCGAAGAGGCCCTTGAGACGATGCAGACGATCACCGCTCACGACTGGAGGATAACGACCGCATACTACGCGATGTACTTCTCCCTCTACGCTGTCCTCACGCGAATCGGGATACGGTGCGAGAACCATGCCTGCACCATCCTGCTCATGGAACGGCTTCTCTCCGATTATTTCACTCCTGCCGAGGCGAGACTCGTGGAAAAGGCAAGGGGAGCACGGGTCGATGCCCAGTATTACGTCTCACGGGAGATTCCCGACCTCTTCTGCGAAGAACTTATCCGGGCCGCCCCCCGATTCCTGGTGAAATGCACGGGCATCGTCGACGGGATGAGCGAGAAGGTCATCGGGGTCCTGAGGGGACGCCTGACGGAGGCGTTGCGGGAAGAGGAGTGAGAGAGCAGCGGGCTCATGACCGTTCCGATCACCGCTCACCAACCACCGATGCGGCGACCTTCGTTATCTCACCTGCAGGGAGCCTCCCTGTCATGCAGAAGGAGGCATCGTTCCAGTTCCACCGGAGCAGCCAGAGAGAGCCTTCCGAGCGGTCGTCACCCTCGTAGACCAGTCGGCCCTCGATGCCGTCACCCTGGAGGATCCGTTCCTCGTTCCCGGCGACCGTCGGGCCGGGGCACGGGGCGTCCGGGGACGAGAGCCGCGTTATCCGGAGGTCGCCGGCGGTGCTGTTATAGGCAAGTGTGACGCTGCCATCGGAAGAGCGGACGGCGTCTTCGAAGACGTAGCCGTCAGGGAGATACGATGGCACGGGTATGTCGGGGCCGAAGGCCTCGCGGGCCTCGGCAAGCGTGCCTGCGTATTCGGGCGTGACCGCCGCCGGCTCCGTGCCGATGCATCCGGCAGCGACAAGGAGGCAGCAGAGCAGAAGAATGGGAGGGAGAATGTGTTTCATGACAGTTCCTCGGTGCGGATGCCCGGAGTTGCGCGGCCGACCATGGAGGGAAGAGAGAGGCATGCTCCCCTGCAGGGGGGCCGGCTCCGGCATCCACACAGTGAGGCTTTCGCCCGGGCCCTTATACCTTTTCTGTGTCGGGAACGTGCATATCGGACGGGTCAGGAGAGGCCGTGCTCATGGAAGCAGTCGGTGTAGCGCGTATCCGATCCCCGGATGTGAGTCGCCACCCACTGGCTGAGAAAGTTCATGACCTGAATCGAGAGGCCGAGCCTGCCTTCCTCGAACCCCTGCGCAAACTCGCCGACCTTCGCGACAAAGGCCTGGTGCTCGCGCCGGTGCGCGGCAAGACCGGCATAGCCGAATTTCTGCATATACTGCTCCTCGGCCGAGAAGTGATACTGGGTATAGGCGGCAAGGCCTGCGAGCACCTTACCGAGAACATCTTTCCCGCGTTTTGCGAGCATCGCGCCGTGGAGGTCGTTGATGAGCGATACAAGCCGCTGGTGCTGGCCGTCTATCTCTTTGACGCCGACGGAGAGGTCATCGGACCACTTCATGAATGTCATGATCTGGGATGGCGTCTCCTCCCCCCACAACCTGTTCGGTTTTTCACGGACATTTTGCAGAGAGGTAGGCACCAGACAATCGCCCATCAAGCCGAAGAGCGGTCGAAGTCTGAAGACCGAGCCGGCCGTCAGATCTTCCGTCCAGGGGGCTGCCTGACCTATACGCAGCTCACGAGCCGGAGATCACTTATAGCGCCATGGCGAAACCTCCAATCAGGATACCGGCCGCGCCTAGGTGCCACGCAGCCGGGGAGACGACACCATGCAACAACTATCGATACGGACGGTCGCCGCCGTGCTCCTGATCGTGCTTGCCGGGATCGCGCCGGCGGCCGCCATTGACAGTCCAGCGGCCGATCCCGCGAGGATCGAGGAGATGACCCGCGACCTCTGCACGTTCGAGCGGGCGTTAGGGTCGGAAGAGCGGACGGCGGCGGCGACCTACATCGCCGGGGCGATGGAGGAACTTGGGCTCTCGGTCGGCACCGCGAGGTTTGCATATACAAACTGCTACTTTGACCCGCCGCTTGCCCTCTCCTCAAACATCATCGGCGTCAGGGAGGGATCGACCGACCGGGTCGTCGTCATCTCTGCGCACTACGACACCGCCGGGCCGGAGACCCCCGGTGCCGACGACAACGCCGCAGGCGTGGCGACGATGCTCGAGGTCGCCCGGATCCTCAACGAGACTCCCCTGAACCGGACGGTCTACTTCATCGCCTTCGGTGGTGAGGAGACCGGGCTTACGGGAGCAGGCGGTGGCTCGCCGACAACCCGGACCTCCACGACCGGATCGTCGCCGCGATAAACCTCGACTGCATTGCCTCCGGGGACCGGCTGCTGGCCACGGTGCTCCCCCAGCACCGGTGGATCCTTGACGCGCTCCAGCCGTCGGCGTGCATCGAGGAGACGCCGGCCCGGCTGCTTGACGTTGCACGGGGGGACGAACATGCCTTCCGGGCCGCCGGTATCCCGGCGCTCCGGCTCTACGAGCGCGACAGTTATACGGTCACCCACACCCCCGACGACCGACCGGAGAGGCTCAACTACAGCCTTGCCGCGGAGTGCGCCGAGATCGTCGCCGGGACAGCCCTGCGGATCGACGTGGCCGGCGAAGTCCCGGAGGTTGATCTCAGGATTGAGAATGGGACGGTCGTCTTCAGAACATCGGGCGATACGCCGGTCGGGGTGATCGTCGACGGCACCAGCCTCGGGGTGCTCCCGTCCGGGTCGGTCACCCTCCCGGGAGGGTCCCACGTCGTGCAGGCGGTCACCTACGGCCACACCGGGGCGAGAGCGGTCGCGACCGCCACGGGGGAGGGGGTGGTGATCGTGCCGCCGGCCGTATCCGGAAGCGGTATCACCATCCCCTGGGGGGACAAAACCGGACAGGACGATGCTCATCGAGGCGACTTCACCTTTGCGACCATTCCGCTCTCTTACCGCCTCGACCGACCTGAAGAGGTCGTCCGGGTCGACGGTTACCTGGACGGGATATTGATCCGGGATCTTGAGGAGGGTCAGACGGTCATCCCGGTCCCGGGGCCGCACTCCTTCACGGCCGTGGCATACGGAACCGACGATGCGGTCCTCGGGACCGACCGGACCGACTTCTCGCTACGGAATGCCTGGATGATCGAACTCGACGGCGGACTCCTGCAGATCGATGAGACCGGCGGCGTTATCTGTTCCGCGTCGGCCCGCACTTACACCTACAATTACACCCCCGGCGAGCGCTACCATATCACAGTGGGATGCGACTACCAGGACACCGCGGACGTGTTCCTGCAGACAGCAGAGTTCCGGGTGGACGGCCCCGGTGGACAGAAGTCTGAATACCGCTTCTTTGACGTGCCGGTCCTCAACGATTCCCGGCGAGGGGAGATCGGGTTCTGGCTGGAACCCAAAGGGCCGGGCACCTACCACTGGAGCATCTCCTGCAGTGAGGGCGACGGAAGGGCCGCGGAGACCGGGAGCCTCGTCCTCCGGTGAGCCGACAGCGGTTATTTCTTCGAATACGATAGAAGCGATGCAATGCGTTATGGCACGGAGGTCGGCATCCGGAGAGCATTATAGGGCTACGTGATAGTCGGGGCAATCTCGACTTCTTGATCGGAGAGGATCGTGATTATGACACCAGCGGTAGGATCAAGTCCCCTTACTGCGGTGTGCGGGGAATTTCCGTCGACCGAGACGGAGTAGAGGTACTCCCCGACTTGGTTGATCGTCGCGGATAAGTGGACACGTTCGCCACCGGCGAGCGTGAAGTTCTCCGAGGAGAGCAGTGCGTTATCCAGGGTGCCGTTCACGCCGGAAACCGACACATAGACCGGATGAGAGACGTTGTCCTGGTTAATCACTAAAATACCCACAGAAAAGGGGGAGGGGGGAGCAGAAGGCTTCTCCTGCGGGAACGCTGAGATGACCAGAATACAGATTGTCGCTATCCCGACAGCGGCGAGAACCAGAACAATCGAAGTTTTTTTCATCATAACGCTCCCGGGTTCACCGGTATCCTGCAACGGTACCCTTCAGCTCATAAATTCTCCGGGCATTGTCATGAGACGCATCCCCATGGTTCGTATCGGATGAGAATTCTAGCATCGCCTCATCACCCATGAAGGGGGTCCAGATTGCGGTATATCTATCCCAGATACCCCAATCCTTCCAGTGGTAGGCTCTTGCATAACCAGGCGAACTGGTGGCGTCCTGATGCTGTCCACCGAATACATGCCCAATTTCGTGAGCTGTGTTAACACACCTTTGAGAGAGCGTAGCCTGATAGGTGCTCCCGGCGTCAACCATCTGAACAACGACATAGGCGTGACCAGATGAACCGGGGACGTCATATGTGATCCCTATCGTGTCACCGTCGAGCTCTTTTCCAGTGAAAAGCACTGCAATGTCGCCGTGAAAACTGTCACGCTCTGGCCTGATATCTTCTCCAAAAGCCTGGAGCAGATCATAGGGAGTTGTAGTAGAACCCAGTACTGTACCTATGTCACAGAAGGCGCTAATCTGGAACTCTACACCGATGTCGGATGGAGAAAATGCTGAGTTCACCTGAGCGATCGTGTTTGCCATTTCAGAATTGGGGCTTGGAAAGACGTTCCGGAACTGCCAGTCGTGCGCAGTACAGAGTGTTACCGTAGTTACCGATTGAGGGTCAGACTGCGGATTCTGGGATCGCAACTTTTTTTCACTCCCCTCCAGTTTTTCTACTTCCTCACGGGAGACAGGGACCTGCAGATCATACGCAAAGGGACTCATAACATCAATTACACTGCTGCCGTTGTAGACTGCATGCACAACTTTCCGGACCCCGTCAACTTCGGTTGTACCCACCTGTTCAATAGTGTACGAGTTGTTGCCGTGACGGATTGTCCCGAGAATCACCTCATTGTCCACCGTGAAGAAGGCATAACTCTCAGGGTCCCCGGTAAATGTCCCCGAATAACACTGTACCCGAGGCGAATCGGCAGTAAATGTGCCGGATTCATTAATCACGATGCATTTGGCACCTTCCGCTATTGGAGCAGGCACCGGTTTAAGATCAAGAAGATACTCTTCCCCGAGGATATCCACTGCCACAGGTTTACCAGAACCGGCATCGGCAGCGAAGAGGGAGGGATTAACTGTCACAAGTTCGTACTCCTGAGCAGGTGGGAGATTGGTAAGGTGTACTTCATCGCCCTGCTCGGATAGTTGCACGCTGCTAAAGTACGCCGTCTCATCCCTGCAGACATCCTGAGCGCTCACCGCCGGCACAACGCCCACGCTTACCAGCAGCAGTGCCAGGAGCATGGAGAATGCCCAAATTCCAGTTTTTCGTTTCATGTGTTTCAGCTCCGTTTTCAGTCCCCGGAGGCAGGAGAGGCACACATGTTAAGTACACGGAATGCGTACATCTCATTAGCCTCCGGGCTTGCGGGGTTCTTCATCCGGGGCGTCAACCGTGGATGGGGGGGCCCCACGAACTTTTGCGGACGCATCATCAAGGCGCCCACACAATGACGTGGGCATGAGTTTATTTATAAATTCTGTCCGATTTCTTTACACGTCCGGGAGATATTTCCGAAAATGAAGAGACTGATCCCTCCATGGGGGAGAGAGGCACCGGAGGCAACCCGTTCCTACAGAAGAGACACTGATATCTATCCAGCAAGCGCCGCCCCCGGTCCCGGCTGGTATAAGGCGGGGCCAGGCTTACCAGAGAAGGAGAACAACAGCGGACGTACAGAGAAGGGGTAGATACATATCGAAACCAGACCGATTATAGTCGCCAGGAATATAGCCGGAAAAGAAACACCTTCGGCCATGCTGGTGTTCCGGGGTACGCGTTCAAGGGCAATTCTTTCTTATAATCATCCAGGAATTTGAGGGAAAAAGTGGATTTCACTATTCCCCTCACCAGCAAGGACACATTGAGTTGCCGGCAATCCCCAGCAGAGCAATTTATTCATCGTTCATCTGCGACACCTTGCCAGATCGAGATACCGTTACGTAGTGTGTAACGCAGAATCGCTCAGCTCTGAGCCATGAGAGTCCGAATAGCACCTTCCATCCGGACAGAAATAATGAGAAAACTGTAACGCGAAAAATTAAACGTGTGCTCCTTCGGATCTTCTCCGTCAACGGATATTTCAAATCGATACTCTCCTCCATCATTGGTCTTAATGGATGATGTTGCTCCACTGCCCGCCTCCAGCCGGTACGTCTCCGAATAGAGAGGAGCGTTGGTATTGGCGTTGGCGTCAAATACCGTTACGTTAACCCCATGTGGTACATCGTCAGAGTTAAAGAGATGAAATAGGGATGGAGAGGGGTGGGGTAGAGACTCCGGCTGCTCCTGCCCGGCTCCGTAAAGGGCTGCTGTACCGACCACGATCACGCCGACCACAACAAGAACCGTCATCAACGCTGCTGCCGCCCGCATCTCCGCCTCACTCCATCACTGGTATCCGGCAACGACCCCTTTTGTCTCGCTGATCCTCCGGGCATTGTCGTGCGATGATGCGTCGCCATGCCGGGTGTCGCACGAGTACTCAAGGCACATGTCGTTACCCATGAAACTCGACCAGAGAGCCGTGTACCGATCATAAATGAACCACTCTGTCCAATGATATGCTTTTGCATATGACGGATAGGGTGCTGCTGAGTCTTCGTGTCCCGCACCGAAAAGGTGTCCGATTTCATGTGCGGCATTGATACATCGATGCGAGAATGTAGCCTGATAACTGCCCCCGCTACTACACATTTGAACAAGGGCATAACCGCCATCCGGGTCGGGTACATACTCGTATGCAGCACCTATATATTCATTGTCGAGGTCTCGCCCAGTAAATAAAACTGCAATGTCACTGTTCATACGGTCCCGGAGTGCCGCATTTTCTGCGCTGAAGTCTCTAAGAAGGGACTCGTGGTTGTATGCAGTCAACGTCGTACCGAGATCGCAATAAGCATTTACCTGGAGCGATACGCCAATATCCGAAGGGGAGAAAGCCGTGTTTATTTGAGCAATCATGTTCGCCATCTCTGTATTCGGGCTTGGAAAGAGATTTCTAAACTGATGATCGTGCGCCGCCATCATCGTCACAGTTGTCGTGGCGGTGGTTCCAGACTGTACGTCAAGCGCCCCGCTGGGTAACTGTGCAGGGATCTCAGAGGCTACTCGCTCTAGGGGCACCACACCGCAATGAGCAAGAGGTTCCTTGACGTCAGCGACACTATAATCGTCGTAGATAGCATGCACAACTCGCCGCTCACTGCCGACCCCAACTATCCCAACCTGTTCGATAACGTACGATACATCCCCGGTCCTGATGGTTCCAAGGATCACCTCATTATCGACTGTAAAGAAAGCATAACTTTCAGGATCTCCAGACACCGTCCCCACATAACATTCGATAAGAGGGGGATCGAGGATAAAAGTACCGGACTCATTAACCACGACGCATTTTGCATCTTTCGCTACGGGAGCGGGCACCGGTTCGAGATCAAGCAGATACTCTTTGCCAAGGAGGTTCACTGCCACTGGTTTGCCAGAACTGGCATCCGCAGCGAAGAGAGAGGGGTTGACGGTCACGAGTTCGTACTCCTGAGAGAGCGGAAGGTTTGTGAAATGTACTCCATCCACTTCTTCAGACGGTTGAATTTTGCTGAAGTATGCGGTATCATCCCTGTAGATATCCTGAGCACTCACAGCAGACACAACCCCCACGCTCACCAGCACCAGTGCCAGGAGCAAGGAGAACGCCCGCATTCCAGTTTTTCGCTTCATGTGTTTCAACTCCGTTTTCATTCACCGGAGGCAGGAGAGGCGCACATGTTAAGTATACGGAATGCGTACATCCCATTAGCCTCCGGGCTTGCGGGGTTCTTCATCCGGGGCGTCAACCGTGGATGGGGGGGCCCCACGAACTTTTGCGGACGCATCCTCGCGCCCACACAATGACATGACGCCGGTTTATTTATAAATTCTGTCTATTTTACTTACACGTCCGGGGGATGTTCCCGGAACCAATGGGACAGAACCGTCATCG
>JALNXI010000384.1 GCA_023230425.1 Methanoculleus sp.
CCCGTATGAACCGCTCGATCCGGTCCGCACACTCTCCGACGTTGAGATGAGTCGTATCCAGTTCCAGTACGTGTTCGTCCGGGTGGCCTTCGAGCGTCTCGATCAGTATGACGTCGAGCGCTTCCGCCTCGACGTTCTCTGCGACCTTCTCGGAGGGGTAGTTCCTCGGGGCAAGACGCTCTCGCAGGACGTCGGGGCGGCACCGGAGCACCACCACCCGGTCGCAGGAGAGAAGGTGCGCGAGGTGGCCTTCGACGATCCCGTCGACCGGTTTGAACTCCGCCGCCCACCGGTCGACATCCACCACCAGCGTCTCGCGGCAGCGGTCCTCCTCGATGATGTAGGGCTTCACCGTATCGGTCAGGCGGACGACACGGTGACCCCGCCGCGCGAGTTCGGCCGCGATGGATGTCTTTCCGGTTCCCGGCGTGCCGGTGACGCCTGTCATCATAGGTCCTTCGCCGCCTCGAGGAATCGAACGTTCTCCCAGTCTTCACCGATGCTGACCCTGATGTAGCGGTTGCCGAGCCCCGGGAAACTGGTGCAGGACCGAACCAGGACACCCCTCGCCGCGAGGCGCTCCACCACCTCGTCGCCTGTTCTTGGAGCGACGTCAATCATGACAAAGTTTGCGTCCGAGGGGTATGTCCGGAACGGTACCTCGTCGAGGAACCGCTGCCTCCACTGCTTGACGTGGTCGCAGGTCTCGCGCACCCGGTCAGTGTCGGCGAGAGCCCCGACGGCCGCCGCCGCGGAGACCGAGCTTAACGCAAACGGTGTCGCCGCCCGGTGGTAGAACGGTTCCAGCCACTCCGGGACAAAGGCGTAGCCGACCCGCAGGCCTGCGAGGGCGAATATCTTCGACATCGTCCGCCCGAGGACCAGGTTCTCGTGCCGCCGCATGAGAGGCCGGTAGTCTATATCCGCAAAGTCGATGTAGGCGTTGTCGAGGAAGAGCAGCCCATCCATCCCCTCAAGGATCTCTTCGACCATCTCGGGCGGAACCGAGTTTCCCGTCGGGTTGTTCGGGGAGCAGAGGAAGGCGAGTTTTGCCCCCGAAGAGGCTTCGATGAAGATCTCCGGATCGACCGAGAAGTCCTCCCGGCGGGGGATGTTTATAACCCGTGCGCCGTGCGCCGCGGCCGCGAGCCCGTAGAAAGAGAAGGTGGGGGTCGAGACGACCACCGCTTCCCCGGGCTCGACGACTGTCCGGATCACCGTCTCGATGACGCCGTCCATGCCCACACTGGTGACGAACCGGTAGTCGCCGTGGTAGCGGCGGAGCGCATCGACGAGGGCCGTCGCCCGGGTGTCCGGGTAGCGGTTCGCGGCCTGGAGGGCCGCCGCTGCTGCTTCAATGGCGGCCGGCGACGGCGGGCGGGGGTTCTCGTTGCTTGCGAGGCGGGCCACCCGGTCGATGCCGTGCTCCCGCGCGACGTCCTCCGCCGACTTTGCGTAGGAGTAACCCGCCGAGCCCGAGAAGCACGCTCTAACCAAGCGCCGCATTGATGACACCGACAGCCGTATCGATCTCCGCATCCGTGATCACGAGCGGCGGGATGAGCCGGAGGTTCCCGTCAGCGGCACAGTTGACGAGCACGCCGTTCTCGGCGCAGATACGCTGCACCTCCGGGCACCGGTCACCGACCGATATGCCGATCATCAGGCCGCGGCCCCGGGGGTTGTGGGCGGCAAGGCCTTTCATGAACCGCTCGCCCTTCGCTGCGACACCGGGGAGAATCCCCTCGATGACGCCGATGGTGGCGAGTGCCGCCGCGCAGGCGAGCGGTCCTCCGGCAAAGGTGCTGCCGTGCTCGCTCCTCCCGAACTCGAGCCCCTCACGGGCGACGAGCGCGCCGATGGGGAATCCGCTCGCAAGCCCCTTTGCAAGCGTGACGATGTCGGGGGCAACGCCGGTGTGCTGGATGGCAAGCCACTTCCCGGTCCGGCCCATACCGGTCTGCACCTCATCGACGATCATCAGTGCGCCGGCATCGTCGCAGATCTCCCGGATACCCCGGAAGAAGTCGTCAGGCGGGATCAGAACACCGGCTTCGCCCTGGATCGGCTCGACGAAGACTCCGGCGGTATCCTTATCGACGGCCGCCGCGAGGGCGTCCAGGTCGCCGTAGTCCACGAAGGTACAGGCGGGCGAGAGCGGCTCGAACGGTTCCCTGATGGCGGGCTTATGGGTGACGGCGAGCGACCCGCAGGTCCTGCCGTGGAACCCGTGGGTGAACGCAACAAACTTCTTCCGCCCGGTCCGGACGCGGGCGAGTTTTATTGCGCCCTCATTTGCCTCGGCGCCGGAGTTCGAGAGGAACGCCTTTCCCGGCCCGGCGATCTCAACGAGTTTCTCTGCCAGTTCCGCCTGGTTCGGGACGTAATAGAGGTTCGAGCAATGGATCAACCGGTGGGCCTGGTCGCAGATCGCCTTGACAACTGCCGGATGGCAGTGGCCGGTGCTGCAGACCGCGATCCCGGCCACACAGTCGATGTACTCCCGTCCCTGGTCGTCCCAGACGCGCGACCCCGCACCGCGGACGACCTTCATCGTCCTGCCGAACGCGGGCATA
>JALNXI010000032.1 GCA_023230425.1 Methanoculleus sp.
ATCGATGCCAGGGAAGGGATCGCCCGGGAACTCTCCGGGCGGCTCCAGGAACTGGATGCCGATGGGATTCGCAACCGCCTCACGGCGCTTCGCGCCGAACTGGCCGGTGCACAAGGAGAGTCGGAGATGGTCGCTGCCGCGGAAAGGAGTGCCGGGGAGGCGCTCGAAGATGCCCGGAAGGAGCGCGACCGGCTGCTCTCCGTGCGCGACCGCTACCGGGAACTCGCAGGGGAAGGGGAGGCGCTCGCGGGTGATATCGAGCGGCTCCGCACCGAGTGCCGGGAGGGCGAGGAAGAGATCACGGAGCGCAAAAGACTGCAGGGCGACCTCGAAGCCCTCTCTCTCCTCGCCGTCCGCTACGAGCCCCTGAAGGCGGAGGTTGCCGCTATGGCGGAGGAGAAGGCTCTCGCCGACCGCCTGGTCCTCGAAGCGGGTGCCACGGGTGAGCAGATGCGGGAGTATGATGAACGCCGCGCGAAGATCGAAGCCGAAATCGCCGCACTTGCAGAGGACGAGTTGGCTGTCGTCGACCTTTCCCGGGAGGTCGG
This sequence comes from Methanoculleus sp., assembly GCA_023230425.1. Lineage (GTDB taxonomy): Archaea > Halobacteriota > Methanomicrobia > Methanomicrobiales > Methanoculleaceae > Methanoculleus. The sequence goes on from JALNXI010000032.1 coordinate 549, forward strand.
GGTGTGGCATGCCCTCCGCGACCGCATCATGGCGATGAAGGCGCTCCAGCCGGAGTATGACACCCTCCGTGAAGAACTCGCCCGCATGGATGAGCGATTTTTCCAGACGGAACGACGTGTCCGGGAGAACCGGGCGGAGATCGAGGGAGTCGAGGAGAAGGCCCGGCAGTTCGCGGCGCTCGAAGCGGACGTCAGTGACTACGATATCCTCCGGGCCCGTGAAGAGGTGCTCGTTCGGGCTGCAGAGTATACCCGACAGGAAGAGCGGTGCCTGCGGGAGATTGACGCCGGGTCCGAAGAGATGAGCCTGCTCGAGAGCGAGATCGCCGGCCTTGCCCGGCAGCTCGCTGAAATAGGCTCCATCGAGGAGCAGATTGAGTCGGCGGAGAGCCGGAAGGAGTTCCTGACCGCCCGGATCAGTGCCTGCGCCGAACGCCAGGAGGCGATCCTTGAAGAGATCCGGAGGCTGGCTGAACACCGGGGGGAGATCCTCACCGCGGGTCCGGAAGGGGCCTGCCCGACATGCCACCAGGCCCTCGGTGAACACTACGAGGGGCTGGTCGGCGACCTTGCAACCGCTACCGCGTCGATGCAGGCTACCCTTGCAGGCCTCGAGCACGAGCATGCGAGGGCGACCGCCGACCACCAGGGCCTTGCCGCCGAGCTCCAGGACCTCCAGCGGCAACGTATCACCCTCCAGCGCACAAAAGAGCAGCACGCGCTTTACTCGTCCCGCTATGAGCAGAGTGCGGGTGTCGTGCAGAGGTGGCAGGCCGAGGCCGGAGAGCACCGTGCCGCGATACGGGCGCTCGGCGTGGACGGGTATGACCCGGCGGCGCATACTGCCCTCCGGGAGCGAATCCGGGACCTTGCGGAGAAGCGGGCGATGGCCGACACCCTCCGTGGTGAGTGCAACCGCCTTTCTGCCCTCCAGGAGGAGCGGCAGCGGCTCATCGCTGAGGTCGAGGAGTATCTCGCCTGTAAAGAGAAGACCGAGACGAAGATCTCGGGGCTCGGGTTCGACCCGCAGGTCCTGCAGCACCTGGAAACAGAAGCGCAGGCGCTTGAGGCGTCATACCGCGCGTATGCAGAGGCTCAGGCACGGCTCGCGCGGAGACCGGCACTGGAAGAGGAGCAGAAGGCGGTTCTGGCGAGGGTCGAAGGACTCCGGGAGAGGTTGCGGAACATCGGGAGCGAGCAGGACCGCCTCTCGTTTGACCCGGAACGGTTTGCATGCCTTGGCGAGGAATGCAGCCGTGCCGAAGCGGCGCACCGGAAAGCGCTTGAACTCCGCATCCGCCTTGAGGAGGTTCCGAGGCTCCTCCAGGCGCTGGAGGCGAAGCGGGACATCCTCACGAACCGGGAGGCCGAACTGCTCCGGGTCACGGCGGCCATCAGTGACCAGGGTTTTGACGAACGAATGGTCGCCGCGGCGGAGGAGGCGCTCGCGGGTTGCGAGAGGGACGTCGCGGCGGCGCGGGAGCAGAGGTACGCAATCGCCGCCCGCATAAGCAGCCTGAAGGCAGATATCGGGGAGATGACCGGGAGACTCTCCCGGGCGGATGATCTCGCCCGGCAGCAGGAGTCGCTCCACGAGGAGATCGGGCGCCTGAAACTGACCCGATCGCTCATCAGGGACTACACGGATTACCTCCTGCAGGTGGTCAGGGACAGGATCGAGGAGGAGGCAGGGAGGGTGCTTGCCGAGATCACCGATGGGCGGTATGGCACGGTGATGCTCGACGACGACTTCACCGTCCTCGTCCATGATATGGGAGATGACTACCCGGCCGACCGGTTTAGCGGCGGAGAACAGGACGATATAGCCATCGCTCTTCGGATCGCCCTCTCCCGGTTCCTTGCCGAGGTGAACGAGGTGCATGACTCCACGTTCCTGATATTTGACGAGATCTTCGGGAGCCAGGATGAAGGGCGACGGGCTAACCTCCTCCGGGCGCTCAGAACCCAGGAATCTCATTTCCCCCAGATTCTCCTTATATCGCATATCACCGAGGTCCAGGACGAGTTCTCGACGACGTTCATGGTCGAGATGGGGGCGGACCAGGCAAGCCGGGTCCGGGAGTTTGAGTGATGGACCAAAGAGATCTCTACCAGGATACGATCCGGCGGGTCGCCGGTCGAATCCGGGAGTCCGCCCCGGAGGACCTTGCCGGGCAGTTCTCGGTGTGCAGCGGATTTGATGCGTCATCCTATCACCGCTGCCAGCCCGAGTCCGGCGGGGCCGTATGCGCCGTGGACGGGAGCAACACTATCGTCCTCGATGCAGGCAGTTTTGCCGTTGCCGCCGTCCGGGCATCGGTCAGCGCGTATGCCGGCAGCACGCGCCTCTACCACCGGACGACGCCCCTGCAGGTCGTCACCGTCAACCCCGGGGCCGGGAACGAGGACTTCGACACACTCTTCCACGACTGTTTCCACTGCCCGCCGAAGGTGCACCTCGACCACGACGACCCGGTCCGGAACACCGCCGTTATACGGGACACCCTCGAGTACTGGGCAGCGATGGAGATGGCCGCGGAACTTGATACCGGGGACCTCATCGTCCTCGACGGCACACTCCAGGTCCGCCACGCGAGCCACGACGAGGTCATCGAGAACCTCCTGAACCTCTGCAACCTCCGGGGGGTGCTCATCGCTGCGGTGACGAAACGGACGTCCCTCACCTGGGGCGGGGGGCACCCGATCGTCCCGGCAGCAGAAGGGCTCGCCCGCGACCTTGGTGTCCCTGAACCCTGGTATCTCTGCGTCTCCGCTGCCGAGGGCCTGATCGACCGCCGGGAGACACGACCCTGGAAGCAGCGGGGCGAGCAGTATGTCGCGCGGCTGCACCCGCGGGCACAGCGGGCGTTCAAGGTGGAGATACCCAAGTATTACAGTCCGGAGATGGTCGAACGAGTCTTCTCTGCGCTTGCCTTCTTTGCCGACGATGGGAGGGTCACGGGCTACCCGTATCCGCTCCTGGACGCCCACCTCACCACCAAAATCGGGAGGGATGCCGTCGGCCAGGTCCGCCAGGACATCATCCGGGGCATGGACCTGCTCGGCATGAACCTCGCCGACTACACCAGCATCTTCGGTGATTACCATGATGAATTTGATCGATATTGACGGCGACGACGCCTCAAAATACCGCCTGATCGGGGACCGGGTGCTCAGTTACCGGTTTGCTGTCCCCCACGATGCAGAGATCTACCTCGGGGACGTCCTGAAGATCACCGACAGCATCAAAGGGCTGACGTTCTTTGCCAAGGTGAGCGACCTTCTCCACGACTGTAACTTCTCCGACCCGAAATGGGATACGCGCCCTCATACCGAGCACTTCTATGGGATGGGAGAGGATGTCTTCATTCTCGTGGAGGCGATGCCGCTCGGGTACATGACCGAAGACGGCACCTTCCGGAAGCCCCGGACGATCCCTGCGAAGTTCTCCCGCGTGGAGCGGCCCGAGGCCGGCGACTTTGCGTTCCTGCGGCAGGTGATGGGCGAGATCGAGGTCGGCGTGATGAAGACCGGTCAGGGTGTTCTGCAGGACGTGAAGGTGGCGCTCCACGCAGCGGTCATGCGGCAGCATATGGGCGTCTTTGCGACAACGGGTATGGGAAAGAGCAACTTCATGAAGGTCTTCTGCGCGTCCTGTATGCAGGCCAGGGCGTTCGGGCTCCTCATCGTCGACCCGCACGGCGAGTACGTGGCGGGAGGGCGGTCGTCGAGCGGCCAGGACACCCAGGGGCTCATTCATTATCAGGCAGGTCGGGACGGCCTCACCGTCTTCTCCACCCGGCCGCACCAGTTCAAGCGAAAATACCACTTAGACGATCTCTGCCTGGATTACGACGACTTCAGGATGCCCGACCTCCTCCTCCTCTACGAACACTCCCCGCCCCAGCGCGAGGTCGTGGAGATGCTCGAGAGCACGCCCGGTTCCGACGTGATCGACTTCTTCCAGACCACCGACTTCGCAACCTTTGATGCCGATACCTACACTGGTCGGCACCGCCGGATTGCCCGGGACCTGAAGAACTTCTCGGTGAGTACACTCTCGGTGATGCAGCGGCGTATCACGGGCATGCTCAACCGGAACAAGGGTTTCCTTGGGAAGCAGCGCTCATCGATCCCGGATATCATCAAGGCGCTCCACGAGAACAAGGTCGTCCTGATCGACATCCCGGGGATGAGCGAGCAGAGCGAACTCTTCGTCCTCTCGATCATAACGCGCAAGATCATGCGCAACCACCAGGGTGAGGATGCCGGAGGCGGGGAGGAGCCAAAACAGGTGCTGATCACCATCGAGGAGGCCCAGCGGGTGCTGGGGTCAGGGCTCGGGAGCACCAGGACCTTCCGGGAAGCAGCGATGGAGGGAAGGAAATTTGGCGTGGGGCTCTGTGTCATTACCCAGCAGCCAAAGAACATCGATGCACGGGTTCTTGCCCAGTTAAACACCTTCGTGGTGATGGGGCTCTCTGACCGGGGCGATCGCGATATCATCGCAAGCAGCGCAAAACAGGACCTCTCGCGCCTCGATACAGAGATTCAGACACTTGAAGCGGGAGAAGCAGTCATCAGCACCATAGGGATACCGTTTCCCGTGAGCACCCGGATCCATCTCTTTGAGGAGTACATCCAGGACCTCAACGGAAGGCCGGGGGCGAGGTCGATAGATGACGGCCTTGACTCAACATTTTAACGACAAAACGCGCGAAGGTGATGGTGGCAGGATCCTATCCCGTGTCAACCGTCCCCTCACTGAACTCTTTGACGCCCCCGGGGGTGTCAGGATTGCTGAACTTTCTCGACTTTTCGGATGGAGACGCAATTGATGACCGCATCTCCGGACAGGATGTAGCGTTTGACGATAACTCCGAGTACCTCGACCACATCCCCCTTCTCGACGTCTTCTGCCGGTGAGGTGAACATCTTGACCGATATCTCACCTGTCCGGTCGGCGACGAGATACTGCGGCCGGTTGAGGAACTGGAAATACACCCGTTCGACGACTCCTTTCACACGCACCGGTTCGCCGAGCATGTTTAAGTTGATCTCCCGGATACGGGTTGTTCTTGCTTCCGCTTCGTAGACCGGCACCAGTGATGCATACTGCGACTGGCTCATGTAGTTGAGCGCCAGCGGTATGATGAGCAGCATGACGGCTGCCGGAACGCTCCAGATCAGCACGGATACATCCCCGGTAGCGAGGATATAGACTGCGATCAGGACCATAAAAAAGAGGAAGACGGCCAATGCAATGGTCGTCACCCTCACTTTGATATTTCCGATCTGCATCGTCAATCAGGTTTACTTAAGGGCTGCAATTTCCTTTCTGAACGCGACCCAGTAGATGACACCAACGAAGAGCAGACCGCCGACAATGTTGCCGAGCGTGACCGGGATAATGTTGTTGGTCCACATGGTCACCCAGGTGAGCGAATCGACTGCCTTTGTGGGGTCAAGGCCCGTGCAGAAGAGGCCCGTGGGAATAAAGTACATGTTCGCAACACTGTGCTCAAACCCGCTGGCAACGAAAGCGAAGATCGGGAACCAGATACCGACGATCTTTCCAATCGCATCGTCAGCGCATATACCGAGCAGGATGGCCAGGTTGACGAGCCAGTTACAGGCGATTGCCTTGAGGAAGACCGACCACAGCGCCATACCGCCGACGTAACTCGTCTTTGCGGTCGCTATGCCGATTGCTCTCAGACCAAACGCGGTGAGCGTTGCGGTTCCGGCGGCATCGAAGCTGACGCACGGCCCGTAGGCCATGATATACGCGAAGATTATGGAACCGATCAGGTTACCGATATACACCCAGAGCCAGAGGTTGAGCACGCCTGCCCAGCTGACCTTGTGGATGAACGCTGCCATGGGGGCGAGCATCGCGTCACCGGTGAAGAGTTCGGCACCGGTCATGACCGTGATGATAAGCCCCACAGGGAAGACAGCACCCAGGATGAACTGGGCCATACCGGCACTTGCAAAACCAGACCTCATTGCGGCGTCGGATGCCAGGATACCGGTCGAACAGACCGTTGCGAGCGCACCGCCCATGGCGATGTAGGCTCCGGACATGATACCACGAAGGACCATGTTCCAGGCCGGTAGTCCGACCTTGTACTTCCCGGTATCACCCGCTTTTGCTACTATAGCAACTGGAGGATGGAACACCATTTTTCATACACCTCTCTAAACGTCCTACCTATACCGTCAAGTAATCCGAATGTATAGGTCTAATTAATCAGTAATTTGAGAGTGCTATTAATAAGTTTCGAATTGATCGTTATGCATGGAGTGTATAATCCAGATTCAGGCGTTTATCACTGCCATAAGTTAATTCCTGTCATTAAACATCAAGAATTGAAAAACGATGCTTTTGCCTGTGTTTTTGGGACCACGCGGAATATAGGTGGTTTCCGGGGGATATTTGAGCGAGTATATGGAAGCGGGCGCGCAGTTCTTCTGATATCCATCTGTATTCATGCTGGGGCGGGGGATACCCGGTAAAATCACTGGAGATGCCTGCGCGTCGGGACATGTCTCCGGAACAGGCGCTCAGGCTGGAAGAATAACGTTTTTTTGGGAGAACCGGCTTATTCCTTTCAATTTTAGGGGTCGTCCCGGATCCCGGATCAGACCGCTCTCCGGGCGGTTTACGGGCACCGGGGTATCCCGGCTGCGGCACCCCGCCAGGTCCGGCAGCCGGGAGAGCGCAGGCACCCAGGTTGCCCGGGAACCCGGGCCCGCGCCCAGGGCCAGTCAGAGAGGCAGTGTTGCGGATAGCGGATGCGGAGGAGCCGGAGGCTGTTTCAACCACGACCGCCGGGATCTGTCATGGCGCCCCGCCACACACATCGCAAGTGGTGACCGGGCGGTTCTCTCTCCCCGGATGGCCACCCCTCCACCCCTATCTCAAAGGGGGGTCTTCGGTATAGCCCATCGTGAACCCCTGCCCGGTGCTGCCCGCCGATGAGACGCATATGCCTGACTTCTGGCGGTTGCGATTCCCGCCAGGTATGAATCCATCTGCCGGGGGATATCCGGGACTACAGGGACGCTGTGGGGCATCTCCGGGGAGCCGTGCGGCGGGCTCCGGGAAAGAACACTAAAAAAGCGGGGGAGGAACCAGGTTCCGGACTGCGCACCTTCAGTACTCGAGATCCGGGCGTCCCGCCCGTCGCCCTTCGAAACTCTTCGAGTTTCTCAACCTCCGCTCCGGCGGAGCGTCGTTACTTGAAGATATCAAAGATCTGGTCGCTGCCGGTGGCGATGAGCCGGTCGCGCTCCGGTCTCTCCTCGACGAGCGCGAGCACCGGTGGGGTCATGTCTTCTCCCGGGTGGAACCCAAAGAGTCTCTCAAGATCGGTCTGGATAGCATGGAGGAAGACCGAGTTTGATATCTCCACGGGGCAGAGTTCCTCGCACTGGCCGCAGTTGACGCAGGAGTCGGATATGTGCGCGAACCGGATCAGGTGGAACATGAACGGCGGTGGGATCACGCCGGGTTCGACCAGGTAGTCCTTCCTTGTGCTGCAGTCGATACAGTAGCAGATCGGGCAGTTCTCAATGCAGGAGTAACACTTGATGCACCGGGATGTCTGCTCCCGGATCCTGTTCAAGCGCTCCGTGCCCTCGCCGAGCGCCCCGAAATAGCGTGCCCGCCACTTGTCGCCGAGTTTCAGCATGGCGTTCTCGACCTTGCCGCGGATCTCGATACCCTTCGCCGGCGCCGCCTCCGTGGCGACGGCCCCGGCCTTCACGGCCGCATCGAGGAGGTTCGCCCCTTTTTCAGACCCCACCTCGACAAACGTGGCGTTACCGGCCCGCTCACCGATGACGCCCCAGTTCCCGCAGGCGAGGTCTGCCTGGCGTGGGATCTTTATCTTGCACCGGCGGCAGTTTGACCGACGGCCGAGCCCCTCGTTCCCGAGGAGGTCTTTTGCCCCCTCTTCGAGTTCATCGATCGAGACGGAAGCATGCTGGCCGTCTTTTGTTATGACGATGAATTTTCCTTTATCGATCTCCTCCTTGACGACATCATCGGGGTCAAGGCCGAGTTTCTCCCGGACGATGATCCGTGCTACCTCCGGCCGGATGGTGCCGCCGCAGTTTAAGCCGATCATGATGATGTTGTCGAGGTTGACCTGGTTGCGCTTAGCCATCTCGTACATCGCCTTGACGTCGCAGCCCTTCAGGACGGTGGCGATCCGCATATCCGGGTCGGTTGAGAGGAGGCACTGTCTCATCTGTTTGGGGAGCAGCAGGCTGCCGCAGTGGAGCGATCCGGCAATCCCCCCGATCTCGGCTGGATCGGTGATGAAGGCCGGCACCGCGTCATAGACGTCCGCGCCCTTCCTGACCGCAAAGACCCCGTCGACCATACCGCTCTCGAGAGCGTAACGCAGCAGAGCGGTGACCGCTCCTCCGGTCTCCGCCTTCTCCCGGAGGCTCTCATCCGTCGTCCACGCATAGAGTAAATCGCCTTTTCCTGTCATATCTCACACCTCCGCAATCTTCTCGACCTTCACGGCACACGCCTTGTATTCGGGGATCCTGGCGACCGGGTCGAGCGCGTTGTGGGTCAGGAGGTTCGCTGCGCACTCCTTGTAATGGAACGGGATGAACATGACGCCCCTGATGATCTCCGGGGTGACCCGTGCGAGGATATCGATAGAACCGCGGCGGGTGCTCGCCCGGACGACCTCGTTATCCAGGATCCCGAGTTCTCTCGCATCCTCCGTGTTGATCTCGATCCAGCCCGTGGGCGCCTCTTTCTCAAGGCTCCACGACCGGCGGGTCATCGTGCCGGTGTGCCACTGCCAGATGACCCGCCCGGTGGTGAGGACGTAAGGATACTCGGCGTCCGGTACCTCGGCGGGCGGTTTCCACTCGATTGGGGAGAAGACACCGAGACCGTCCGGCATGGCGAACTTCTCCCGGTGGAGGATCGGTGTCCCGGGGTGCTCCGCGGTCGGGCAGGGCCAGTGCAGGCCGTCCGGGTCGAGGCGGGCGTAGGACATGCCATGATAGGACGGTGTGACGGCGGCAACCTCGTTGAAGATCTCTTCGGGGCCCTTGAACGCAAACTGCTCTGGGTAACCCATCTTCGCGCCGAGGTCACAGATGATCTGCCAGTCCTCCTTTGCTTCGCCGGGTGCCTGCTGGGCCTTTTTCCAGCGTTGAACACGCCGCTCGGTGTTCGTCTGGGTGCCGTCCTTCTCCGCGTAACAGGCGGCAGGGAGCACGACGTCCGCGAGTTCTGCGGTCTCGGTCAGGAAGATGTCCTGCACGACCAGGAACTCGAGGTTCTTGAGCGCCTCCTCGACATGCCGGAGGTCCGGGTCGGAGAGCATCGGATTCTCGCCCATGATATACATCGCCTTGAGCTCGCCGGGGTTGTCGGCGAGGATGTTGATCATCTCGGTGACGGTGTAGCCGACCCTGCCCTCGGCGATATCTTCGACGCCCCAGGCGTCTATCATCTTCTTCCGGGCAGCCTCGTCGTTGACTTTCTGGTAGCCGGAGTAGACGTTCGGAAGGCACCCCATATCGCAGGCACCCTGCACGTTGTTCTGGCCGCGGAGCGGATTCACGCCGGTCCCCGGCCTGCCCAGGTTGCCGGTGAGCATCATCAGGTTGGCGGTCGATTTGACGTTGTCGACGCCTGTGGTGTGCTGGGTGATGCCCATTGAGTAGATGAGTGCGGCAGCCTCCGCTTTTGCGATCCATTCGGCGGCGGTCCTGAGGCTCTCGACCGGGATGCCGGTGGTCTTCGAGACGTTATCAAGGCTGTAGGCGTCCTTCATGACGGCTTCCTTGAGCTTCCCAAAGTCCTTCGTCCTCCTGGCGATGAACTCTTTGTCCTCCCAGCCGTTTCTGATGATCTCCTGCATCAGACCGTTGAGAACGGCAACGTCGGTCCCGGAGACGAACGGCATGTAGAGGTCGGCCTGCCGGGCGGTTGGGGTGTTGCGCGGGTCGGCAACGATCACCTTCGCGCCGCTCTGCCTGGCGCGGACGATGCTCCGCGCGATCAGCGGGTGCTGCTCGAAGGTGTTGCTCCCGAGGACGAAGATGCACCGGGAGTCGGCGATGTCCATGATCGAGTTGGTCATTGCGCCGGAGCCGAAGACCGCCGCGAGGCCCGCGACGGTGGATGAGTGGCAGAGCCGTGCGCAGTGGTCGACGTGCGGGGTCTTGAGCGCTACCCGGGCGAACTTCTGCATCAGGTAGTTCTCCTCGTTCGAGGCCCGGGCGGAGGAGAGGCAGGCCATCTCCGCGGGTTTGTAGGACCTGAACTTCTCCGCGATCAGGTCGTAGGCCTCGGCCCAGGTCGCCTCGACAAACTCGCCGTCCTTCTTGATCAGCGGTTTTGTGAGGCGGTCCGGGCTTTTGATGAATTCATGGGCATAACGTCCTTTGGGGCAGAGTTTGCCCCCGTTGACGGGTGCGCGTTGCCAGTGCGCCACGTCAAAGACCTTGCCGTTCCGGACGACAAGGTTGAACCCGCACCCGGTGCCGCAGTACGGGCATGTCGTTGATACATACTTGATATCCATCGTTGTTCCCCTCTGGCAGGGACTACATACTGCCCGTATTATATAATATACGTGGTCCGATTGGATTTTTTGAGGAATAACAGTGGTATGTGAGGGAGATCCGGCTTATACCCTGCCCGGATCACCGGCGCCGTTGTGGGCGTGATGAACCCTGCAGCCGTGGGCAGTTCCGCACGACACGGGGAAACCGTCACCGCTCGCCCGCGGGAGCACCGGAAGATTGCGCCGCAGGGCAGGAGAAGAGCATGAACGACCCCGAAGAAAACGTCTGTCTCAGTCCCGCTGCTCCCGGCGGCGGGCTTCAGCGATCCGGGTCTCGGCAATCTCCCGGTAGGCGGGGTCGATCTCAAAGCCGATGTAGTCCACCCCGAGAGTAATTGCCGCAAGTGCCGTGCTCCCGATGCCCATGAAGGGGTCCAGGACAAGCGTCCCCGGCGGGCAGCCGTGGAGCCGAATGCACATCTCAGGGAGTTTCTCCGGGAAACTGGTCGGGTGCGGCCGGGAAGAACGGATGGTCCGGTAGGGGATGAACCAGGTATTCCCCCGGTCACGGAGGTCCCGCTCCCCCTTCCACCTCCTGATGTTGCTCTTGTCCTGGTAGGGCACGCCGATGCCCAGCTTGTCCAGGGCTACGTCTCCCTTCTTTGTGAAGTGGAAGATGTGTTCGTGGCACTGGCTCAGGTAACGGGCGCTGTTCACCGGCTGGTAGTGGCCGACAGCGATATCGCCGGCAATATTCTCGTAACTGCCCACATCCTCTTTCCCTATCGCGATCGACTTAGC
>JALNXI010000033.1 GCA_023230425.1 Methanoculleus sp.
GAGCCGGTCAGGCTGATAAAAGCGAAGGGCTCCCCTGCTGGTATCGGATTTGAGCAGGGTGGCATAGAGGTCAACCCCCTCCGGCTGAATGAGGAGGACGTTCATCGTCTATCTGATGGACCGGAGAGATCGATAAGGTTTCCTGAATCCGGGGATGGAGGAATCCCCATCAGGTATACATGCGGCTATCGGGTGCCGCCACTTCGCGCTTCACCTTCTTGATCGCCGCGAGGAAGTCCTCCCGGTCGATGGCAACGGCGTCCCGCCGGATTGCCATCATGCCGGCCTCGCGGCAGACCGCCTGCAGCTCCGCACCGGTGGTGTTCCCGGCGAGTTCTGCAAGCTCGGCAAGGTCCACGTTCCCGGAAAGGGACATCTTCGCGGTGTGGATCTTCAGGATCTCGAGGCGTGCTCCGGCGTCGGGGAGCGGGACCCCGATGATCCGGTCGAACCGGCCGGGACGGAGGAGGGCCGGATCCAGCATATCGATCCGGTTGGTTGCCGCCATGATCCGGACGTTGCCGCGGTTCCCGAATCCGTCCATCTCCGCGAGGAGTTGCATCAGCGTCCGCTGGACCTCGGCGCTGCCGGAGGTCCCGTCGTTGGTGCGCATGCTTCCGATCGCATCGATCTCGTCGATGAAGACGATTGCCGGAGCGCGTTCCCGGGCGAGGACGAAGAGCTCCCGCACGAGTTGCGCGCCCTCCCCGATGTACTTGTGGACAAGTTCACTCCCGGACATCCTGATGAACCGGGCCTTGGACTGGCGGGCAACAGCCTTTGCGATCAGGGTCTTTCCCGTGCCTGGCGGCCCGTAGAGGAGGATGCCTTTCGGAGGCTCGACGCCCACGCGCGCGTAGATCTCAGGTTTCGTGAGCGGGTACTCGACCGCTTCCCTGACCTCCTCAATCTCGTCTTTCAGGCCGCCGACCTGCTCGAACGTGACGTTCGGCTGTTCGTCGAGTTCCATGACCCTGACCCTCGAGTCGTAGGTGTTGGCGATCGTCTTGACGACGGAGAGTGTGTTGTTCACCGCCACCTTCATTCCGGGCTTGAGGATGCGGTGGAGTTTCTCGCTGACCGTGGTGACGTACTCCTGGTTGTTGCCCTGCTGCCGGAGATAGACCTCGCCGTTCTCCAGCACATCGACCACAGCGGCAACAAACAGCGGCACCCTTTTCAGCTGACCGTTCTCTTTTCTGAGTTGCAGGACCTCCTTTTCAAGCAACTCATTTTTTAGTTTGTAATCCAGGATCTGCGCCTTCAGGTCCTGAATCTGGAGGGTGAGCATGTCGTGCTCGCTGCCAGGATTGCTGCCAATGGTTTCGTCCATGTCACTCATATAGTTGGATCTCCAACCTCATTATAGTGTGGTGGCAGTGATCATGCAAGGCAGAGGCATATCCCGCGGTATAGGAAACGGAGAGCTCCTCGTATCGTCTGAACCCATATCGTTCCTCTCGGGCGTCAACCCCGAGACCGGTATCATTGTGGAGAAGGGACACCCGCTTGAGGGGCAATCCATAGCCGGACGCGTTCTCGCCTTCCCGTATGGGAAAGGGTCGACGGTCGGTTCTTACGTCATCTACGCGCTGAAGCGGAACGATCGAGCCCCTGCGGCGATCATCAATACCGAGACCGAACCGATCATAGCGGTCGGGGCGATCATCGCTGAGATCCCGATGGTCGACCGCCTCCCGCCGGAGTTCTCCAGCCTCGCCCCCGGCACCCGGGTGACGGTGAACGGGGATACGGGCGAGGTATCATATGATGAAACCGCGTGATGCCCCCTGTGCAGACCTGCTACGATATCCTGGGCGTCGCCCCCAACGCGACCCCTGAAGAGATCCGGGCCGCTTACCGGAATCTCGCTAAACAGTACCATCCGGACGTCAACCCTGATCCGGATGCAGGCGAGCGGTTCATCGCTATCCAGCAGGCATACGAGACGCTGATCGACCCGGAGGCCCGGGCGCGCTACGACCTCGCTCTCCAGCAGGGAGGTGCCGGCCCCGGGCCGCATGGCCCGTTCCGGCCCCGGGCGGCCGGAGCGGAAGGACAGACGGCATGGACACCGGGGTTCACCTGGAGAGCACAGGCACCCGGTTCCAGGACCGGGTGGATCGGCCTCATAGTGATCCTGGTCGTCTGGGGCATGGCGATCGTCCTCATGCTCGTGTTATCGCTCCTCTCCCGTGTGGTTACGGGCGGCAGGCGGCAGTAGCGCCCTTTCGTGCCGGGAGAGGGCATCCCGTACATCCGCCCCCAAAATGACAGGACCCTCCTGGTGCTGGGAGTCCCGGATCACGCGAAACCTTATCTGATGGAACCACTTCTCAACACTTCCACCATGTTCGTACAGGGTTAGTCATCCCTGGGTGAGTGTGATCCGCATGGAGAAAGTGAAACGATACCGGTGCAAGTACTGCAACTACGTCTACTCCCCGCTGCGGGGCGAGCCCCACCGCGGCATCGCAGCAGGTACCGCGTTTGAAGACCTGCCGGAGGACTATGTATGCCCTGTCTGCGGTGCGACCGGAAAAGGGCAGATCGGGGCGTGGGGGTTTGAGCCCTGGGAGCCGACGAAGTACGTCTGCAAGATCTGCGGCTACGTGTATGACAAAAAACGCGGCGAACCGCTCCGCGGCTACCCGAAAGGCACTGCATTCGAAGACCTGCCGGAGGATTATACCTGCCCGGTCTGCGGGATGGACCCGAAGATTACGAGTTTCTACGGGCCAGTCGGCAAGGCGCAGTTCAATCCTATCCTGGATATCTGAAGGGGGAGGGCGGTCCAACCGGCCTCCGTTCCGGGATTTTTGTCTTCGGTTGGTCACTGCCCGCACTATCGGCGCTCTTCGTCCAGTGGAGCAAACCTGACTGTGCAGACAAACCGGTCTTCTCAAATAGTGACGAACGCACCAACCTTAGGAGACAGAACGACTACCCGCGGGAAGGGTATTATCCACAGAGAGTGTAAGCGTTGAACACTCACATATTATACAAGTTTGCGGCAGATGGTGGCGGATGGATTTCTTCAGTAATATTCTTGGGCAGGGGAAGAATGCGAACCCCTTGATAAAGCAGGGAACCTCTCAATTTGAGGCCGGGAACTACAGTGAGGCGGTGAAGAGTTTCGAGAAGGCGCTCAAGATTGACCCTGAAAACGGCCCGATCCGACTCTCCATGGGCCAGGCGCTCACCTGTCTCGGCAGGGACGGCGAAGCCGCAGAGTGGCTCAGGAAGGCTCTTGAGTCTTCTCCCGACGATGCCGAGATACTGCGAAAACTGGGGCACACCCTCGCCCGGACCGGCGGTTATGAGGAGGCTGCCGGGTGCTTCGAGAGGATCGTTGAAGTAAACCCCGCGGATACGAACGCCGCGTACTGGCAGGGAGAGATGCTTGAACGGCTCAGCCGGTATGCCGACGCGGGGGCCGCCTACGCACGAGCGCTGGACGGAGATCCGGAGAATATTGTCCTGCGGGAGAGACTCGGGAGAATGCTCGAGCGAACCGGTGACTTCCAGGAAGCGGCAGCCTGCTTTGAGCGGATCCACCGGGTCAACCCCGGCAACACCGATGCGCTTGCGAGAATTGGGGCCGCCCTCCTGTATAAGGGAGATTACCCCGGAGCCGTCGAGTCGTTTGGCCTGGTGCTTAACACAGAACCCCGCAACCTCAACGCACTCTACGGCAAGGCCCGGGCATTCGAGCACCTCGGCCGGTTCCTGGACGCCGCCGGCTGTTACGGGGATATCGCAGCCGCCGATCCGGGGAACATCCCTGTCCTGTACCACCGCGGCTCGCTCCTCCTCCGGGCGGGAAGATATGCGGAGGCGATGGACTGCTTCGATAAGGTCGCCCTTGCAGACCCGGACCATATACCGGTGCGCTATTCCATGGGCCTGGTCTCCGATACGCTCGGCCGCTACGACCGGGCGGTCAAGAACTTCGATCATATCCTGAAGCACGACCAGAGTCAGGTCCACGTATGGTACGCCCGCGGCATGGCGCTCTTCCACCTCGGCCAGTACACCGAGGCGATCCGGTCGTTCGACCGTGTGCTTGAGAACCGGGCGATGACCGGGATGAAGTGGATCGGGAGCAGCACTGACCTTGCGCTCTTCGAGCGAGAAGAGGCAGGAAATCCCCGGAAGCCGAAAACCTTGAAGTTCGATGCCCAGAATGATATCGTCCTGAACTGCCGGGGAGTTGCGTTGCTCCACCTGGGGAGGTACGCGGAGGCGCAGGAGAACTTCGAGCACATCCTCGAGGGCGACCCCGGGGACATCCCCGTCCGGCTGCAGAGTGGCACCGCACTCATCCACCTTGGCAGGTATGACGAGGCAAACCGCTGCCTGGACGTGGTTCTTGAGAAAGAGCCGCATAACGCTGTCGCTCGTTCGATGAAGGCGGACGCCCTCATGAACCTCGGCAGGTACGGCGACGCATTGGCGTCTCTTGACCGGATTCGGGACGCCGGTGGAGACGGACTCCATCTCCTGCATAGGAAGGGAGATGCCCTGATGCACCTCTCCCGGTATGCGGAGGCAGCGGAGACGTTCGGTGCCCTCCTCGATATCAACCCCGGAGATACGGCAGCGGAGAGGTGCAGAGGAGACGCACTCATGCACCTTGGCGAGTACGGGAAGGCGCTCACCTGCTATGACCAGGCACTTCGGGGAGACCCGGCTGACCGGGTCGCCCGGCTCGGTCGGAGCACGGCGCTCGAACGCCTCGGGCGGTATGCGGAGGCGCTCGAGTCCATCGACCGGGTGGCGGAGGCAAATCCCCGAGATATCGGGATACTTGCCCGGAAGGCACGGATCCTCGAGGACCTCGGGCGCTACGCTACGGCGGCAGACTGCTACGAAGCCCTCCTTGCAGCAGACCCGGACGCCGGGGGATACCTGGTGAACCTCGGAGTCGTCCTCGCCACGCTCGGGCAGTATGAGGAGGCTGCCGAACTGTTCGGGCAGGCCATCACGGCCGACCCGGGCGACCTCTTTGCATGGTTTAACCGGGGCCGGGCCCTTGAGCGGATGGGGCAGTACGCGGGTGCAGCGGAGTGTTATGCAAGAGTGACCGACGGGCGGCCGGAAGATACCGGTGCCTGGTTTGCGCTCGCCGCCGCGCTCGCACAGCTCGGCAGGCACCAGGAGGCGATTGCATGCTGCGACCGGGTGCTCGCCTCCGATGCCTCGAATGCGGCGGTCATAAAGATCCGGGCGGATATGCTGGAAGCCGTCGGCAGGCACAAAGAGGCGGGCGAAGCGTATGAGTCCTATCTGAAGAACTCCCCCGACGATCGGGATGCGAGAATGGCGTTCGGCATGGCACTCGAGCGGGGCGGGAAGTTTGGCGACGCAATCCGGCAGTACGCGCTGGTGCTCAAGGGCGATGAGCGTGACACCGAGGCATGGTACACCCTCGAGAGCGCTCTTGTGCATATGGGACGGTATGAAGAGGCGCTGGAGTGTTCCAACGGCATCATCGAGGCCAGCCCGGAGAACCGGGCTGCCTGGCAGCGGCGGGGTGAGATCTTCATGTGGCTCGGGCGTTACGCCGACGTGGTGGAATGCTTCGAGAAGGTGATCAGGGCCGACCCGGCAGACACCCTCACCCTGCGGAGACTCGGGGAGGCGCACGAGAAGGCCGGCAGATACGAGGATGCCCTCGCCGCCTACACGCAGGTGCTGGACCGGGAACCGACAAACATCGAGACCCTGCATGCCCGAGCATCGGCCCTCATCCATCTCGGTCGTTACGGGGAGGCGGTCAAGCCGATAGACAAGATCATTGTCCTTCAGGCCGAGAACCCTGCCGTCCTCTTCATGCGGGGGACGGTGCTCGAGAAGGCGGGCAGGTACGACGACGCTCTCGCGAGTTACGAGAAGGCGCTCTCAGTCGACCCGGAGAACGCGGCCGTCTGGAACGCTACGGGGGTGCTTATGGATACGCTCGGACGGCATGCCGACGCCGTCAATGCGTTTGATGCGGCGATCGGTCTGTGTGACGGGGACGCCCATGCCTGGCTCTGCAAGGGGATTGCCCTCGGCCACCTGGGCAAATACGATCCAGCAGTCGCCTGCTTTGAGAGGGTTCTGGAGGCGGACCCCCGCCATGCTCGGGCATGGTACCTGAAGGGGAGAGCGCTTGACCGGCAGGGCAGGTTTGCGGAAGCGGTGGAATGCTTCGGGAAGGCACTCGAGAGCGAGGGAGAGTTATGAGGGATAGGCATCTGCACGGCATCCTGCTGCTGATCGTGGGCGTCCTCGCCTTCAGTTCAGGCTGCATTGCAGGCGATGCCGGGCAAGCGCAGGTGAAGCCCGGAGATACGGTGAAGGTCCACTACACCGGCACCTTCGAGAACGGGACGGTCTTTGACAGTTCCACCGGGGGTGAGCCGCTCGGGTTCACCGTCGGCAGCGGCAGGGTGGTCCCCGGGTTTGAGGCAGGCGTCGTGGGGATGCGGGCAGGAGAGGCAAAGACCGTCCACGTCCCGGCCGACCAGGCATACGGGCCGCATCGGGAGGATCTCGTCTTCGTCGCCGACCCGGCCGATATCCCCGGCGGAGAGAACCTGACCGCCGGAGATCAGGTTGGGATAACCCTCGCGAGCGGGCAGATGCTGCCCGGGAGAGTCACCGGCGTATCGCCCGGCGCGGTCACCATCGACGCGAACCATCGCCTTGCGGGCGAGGATCTCACGTTCACCGTCAGTCTCGTCGAGATCCGGTAGGGGTCACTCTTTTTTCTCCCCTCCGGCAGCCACCGGCGTGACGAGCACCTTATCGACCCGGTGGCCGTCCATATCGAGAACTTCGAACCGGAGATCCTTCCAGGTGAACAGGTCTCCGGCCTCGGGTGTCCGCTCGAGATACATCATAACAAACCCGCCGAGCGTCTGGTAATACCCGCGCTCCTCTCCGGGAAGGGTATCCACGTTGAGGAGGTCATGAAACTCATCGATCGGGAGCATTCCATCGAGAAGCCATGATCCGTCTTCACGGCGAACTGCCGGTCCCTCTGGCGGGTGCGCAGCCGACGGGATGCCGCCGACGATCGCCTCCATAATATCGTGTACTGTGACCAGTCCCTGGATGCTCCCGTACTCGTCGGTGACAAGGGCGATTCGCGCTCCGGAGGTCTTGAACTCATCGAGGACCGCCAGTGCCTGGACGCTCTCGGGCACGAAGTGGGCGGGCTCGATAGCCGTTGCGAGGTCGGGGGGTTCGCCCGAGATCATACGGGCCCAGAGGTTGCGGACGGAGACGATGCCAAGCAGGTTGTCCAGGTGCTCGCGGTAGACCGGGAAGTAAACGTGCCTCGACTCCACCATCTTCCGCCAGTTCTCCTCAAGGGGGTCCTCCACATCTACGGCCACGACGTCGGGCCGCGGGGTCATCAGCACGCTGACGCGTCGGTCGCCGAGGCGGAAGACGCTCTCCACCATATCCTGCTCCGCCTCCTGAAAGATGCCGGCCCGCGTGGCCTGCCCAATGAGGACCCTGATATCCTCTTCCGTGACCTCAGGCCCCGAAGGTTGCCGCACCCCGAACACCATGAGTACCGCCTCGGTTGACGCGGCGAGCAGCCGGACAAGCGGTGCGGCGGCCCTGGAGAGGAGCCGCATCGGGCGTGCAACCAGGGATGCGACCCGTTCGGCGTTACTCATGGCCAACCGCTTCGGCACCAGTTCGCCGATCACGAGCGTCAGGTAGGTAATGGCGGCGACTACGGTTACGACCGCAAGCGGGCCGCTGTACGGAGCAACCAGGGGGATACCGGCGAATACATCTGCGAGAGGCCCCGCGAGCGTCGCCCCGCCGAAGGCTCCGGCCAGGATCCCGACGACGGTGATACCGATCTGGACTGTGGAGAGGAACTGTGTCGGATCTCCGGCAAGTTCGAGAGCAGCAGCCGCCCCGGCGTCGCCGACCGCTGCTCTCTTCTGCAGGCGTATCGACCTTGCAGAGATGAGCGCAAACTCAGCCATCGAGAAGAAGCCGTTTGCAAGTATCAGCAGGATGACAATCAGGATGTTGGTGGCGACAGGCATCTCACGGCTCTCCCCGGCAAAGGGTTTAGCATACTTTTACCGAACTCTCACTTATGCGTATCGACACCGGGGGGCGCACTCCAGAGGAGTTCCTCCCGGGAAGCACCCCAGGCCCCCCGGGGGACAGGGGTTCCCCCACCGGGAACTGCACGGGTGAACCGGGCGAGACTGCCCTGCTGTTCGCGCCTGCCGATGCGGATCCGTCGAACCGACCCCGCCGGGAGATGCGCTCATCGGGAGCTGAGAATGGCCCTGATGGGTCCATCTGGTGATCCAGGTCAGGGAGCCGATGGGACCGGTGCGTGCCGAAACCGCCTGTGGCCTTCAGAGGACGGGACGGCGGCCCCCGTCCTTGCTCCCTACGGCGAGGGTTTTCGTGAGAAATGTTTATCATCGTCGAGGCCGGAGTTTCGCCCGGTGATGTACGATGGTCGCGGTAGGTGAACAGGCTCCAGACTTCTCGGTGCTGGACCAGAACGGGAACGAGACCAGGTTATCAGGTTTCCCGGGGAAGCGGATTATCCTCTCATTCCACCCGCTGGCCTGGACCAGCATCTGTAGCAGACAGATGAGGGCGCTGGAGACGAACCGGGAGGCGTTCGACGCTCTCGATGCCGTTGCTCTCGGCATCAGCGTGGACTCCGTCCCCTGCAAACGGGCGTGGGGGGAGAGCCTCGGCATTAAAAAGACCCGGCTCCTTGCGGACTTCTGGCCTCACGGTGGCGTGGCGCAGATGTACAGCGTCTTCGACAGCGCAAAAGGCTATTCCCGGCGGGCCAACATCGTCATCGACGAGTTCCGGCACATCATCTTCGCGAGGGAGTATCAGGCGACGACAGTGCCCGATATGCAGGATGTCCTTGACGTTCTTCAAGCACAGGAGAAGAACAGGCGGGCAGAGGAGCAGGTGCCGCAGATATAGTCCTTCTCCTGTGTTCAGGGAGACCGGCTCCGTGAATAGGCGGAAGTACCGGAGGTTTCCACCGCAGAGCGGGGCCGCATCCTGCCGGGGATGCTGCCCAAACGGGTCGGCGGCATTCTGGGGCCGGTCTCAGTTTCTCCTCATCCCGTAACCTGGAAGAGACTGCCAAGCAGTGTGATCAGCAGGATTATTGGAACGCAGTAGCGGATGAGCACCATATAGACCCTCTGCTGCCATCCGCACCCGCCGATCTCCGTGTAGATCCGGGTGCGGTCCATATACCACCCCCCGACGATGCTCAAGATCAGCCCTGCGACGATGAGGCCGATCGTCCCGAACGCATAATCACTCAGGTCAAGGAATGGAGTCCCGAAGATCTCAAGTTTCAGGGCGGTGTAACTGAGGGCGGACGGAAACCCGAGGAGCATGACTGCGGCAAAGACGAGGAGTGTCGCACGCTTCCTCTGATAGCCGTATGAGTCCATCAACGTTGCCACCGGGACCTCGAGCATCGATACCGCAGAGGTGAGCGCTGCAGCAAAGAGCATCAGGAAGAAGAGCGCCCCGAGCACCATACCGAACTGCATCTCCACAAAGACGGAGGGCAGGGTGACGAACGCGAGGTTCACCCCGGCTGCGGGGTCGACTCCCGCGGTGAAGACCAGGGGGAAGATCATGAGTCCGGCAAGGATTGCAATCAGCATATCGGCGACGACGATGATGGAGGCGCTCCGGAAGAGGTCTCCTCTCTTCAGGTAACTTCCATAGGTGAGCATAACGCCCATGCCCACCGAGAGCGAGAAGAAGGCCTGCCCGAACGCCGCGGTCCAGACGGCCGGGTCGGCAAGCTTCGAGTAGTCCGGGGAGAGGTAGAACCTGACTCCTTCGAGCGCCCCGGGCTCTGTGAGCGAGAAGGCCACGAGGAAGAGGAGGATAACGACGAGGGCCGGGATGAGATACCGGGCGATCTTCTCGATCCCCTCCCTGACCCCGGATCGCACCGTCAAAAAGACGGCCAGCCCGGAGAGGAGGAAGAAGATGAGCGGGAGATAGGAGCCTGTGAACGCACCAAAGTCAACCGGCCGGTTGAGAGCAAAGAAGAGAGCATACGCGAGCACCCAGCTCGTGATCACGAGGTAGTAACTGAGGATAAGGCTGACGATGACGACGATGGCAAGACCCGCGGCGGAAAACCGCTGCCGTAGAGACTGAAAGGCGGAGACGACCGACATCCCTGTGGAGCGGCCGATGGCAAATTCCAGCATCATCAGGGGGAGTCCGAAGAGAAGGACGGAGACCAGGTATGGGACAAGGAACGCACCGCCTCCGTTGGCGCCCACAATGTAGGGAAACCGCCATATGTTTCCTATCCCTACGGCCGACCCGATGCTTGCAAGAATGAAGCCCAGCGTTGACGACCACTCTTCCCTTCCCATATCCCTCACCGTTCGGGGCCTGTCCTCCTCCTGGTAAAGAGGCGCTCTGCCTTGAAATGCATGCCTGCCTGGATCCTGCCGCTCATCCCTCCGTCTCCCGGCCGGATAGCCGGGCAGCCCGGGTCAGGCGACAGGTTTTGCCGGGGTATCCATCGACCAATGCACTTTTGTATCGGGTGTCCCCATACGACTGCGGTTAGAAGCAGCATGAGCACCAGTCCCCGAAAATGCCCCGGCGGGGGGAAGAGAGGTTGAGCGGCCGGTATCCGTTCCTCTTCTCCGTTCCCCACAGCGGCGTCTCTGTCCCCCCCGAGGTCCGCGGTCTCGTTAACCTCTCAAGGAAGGAGATCGTCTTCAACAGCGATCCCTATACCCGCCTCCTCTACGGGTTCGAGGATACAGCGGAGGCGCTGATCGACTTCGACATCTCCCGGATCTTCGTCGATACCAACCGGCCTCCCTACGAGTACCCGCCACGGGCCCAGGACGGCGTGGTCAAGGTCATCACGCAGGATGGGACCCCGGTGTACCGGAAGGGCCGGGTGCCCGGCAGGGAGTTGATAGGAACCCTCCTGCAGGACTACTACTACCCGTTCCACAATCGGCTGGCCGGGGCCCTCGATGCCTCTTCTATCGAGATCGCCTTCGACTGCCACAGTATGCTTCCGAGGGCCCCCCCGGTCAGGCTGGATGCCGGGCGCCCACGCCCTCTCTTCTGCCTGAGCAACCGGGGGGACCGGCAGGGGAAGCCGATAAAGAAAGGCGGGCTCGTGACCTGCCCGCCGGAGTGGCTCCAGGCACTCGCCCGGTCGCTCCAGGCGGAGTTCGACGGTGAGGGCCGGGTTGCTATGAACGACCCCTTCAGGGGTGGGTTCATAACGGTGGCGCACTACAGGCGGACCCGGGTTCCCTGGGTCCAGGTCGAGATCAACCGCGGCCTCTACGAGACCGAAGGTCATCCGGTCGACGAGGCACGGATCACCGATCTCCGGGAGCGGATCTTCTCCGCCGTCACCGGCTTCTGGGATGAGGTCTCCGGGTGAGGGGATCCTGCCCGATCCGGCCTTAATCTACAGGTTTTTCGGGGTCGAAGAGACTATGCCGCCTGAGCACCTACGTATAGTAATGGACCGCATGCACCTCATCCTGCAACGTTACTTTGGGCATACGGCGTTTAAACCTTACCAGCGGGAGATCATCCGGGACATCCTCGCCGGACGCGACGTCCTCGCGGTACTTGCGACAGGAGGGGGCAAGTCGCTCTGCTACCAGATCCCCGCGCTCATCAGCGACGGCATTACGCTCGTGATATCGCCCCTCATCGCCCTGATGAAGGATCAGGTAGACGACCTGCAAGCCCGCGGGATCGGTGCCGAAGCGTTAAACTCATCCGGCTCCTACGCAACGACACGCCGGGTCCTCTCGGAGCTCAAAGAGAGCCAGATCCAGATCCTCTACGTATCGCCGGAGAAGG
>JALNXI010000385.1 GCA_023230425.1 Methanoculleus sp.
CACCTCCCACCGGGAGACGCTCCACTCGCGTCTACAGTTCTCTCATGTCACCGGGGTAATAGTTCCCCAAACTATTAGATGACGCATGCGATATTTATACAATTCTATTCTAATATCACCTCCAATCCCCATTTTCGCCGTAATTTACCAAAACGCTTTAGAAGAGCCCGGCGTTTCCGGAACGATTCCTGCTTCGCACCTCCAGATGGCGAAACAAACGATAAATTGGCGGTACATGCGGGAACGAACCGTTCCCTGCCATCACCCGGAAGGTGTCCCCTCGAAGAGGCGCATCATCGTTCTGGCATCCTCGAGCATGGCGTGATTGTTGTTGAAGAAGATATACGCCCGCTCCGGGCAGATGCCGGCGATCTTATCCCTGACGCTGGTGAGTTCGCCGTCCGTGTAGTCATGCCGGTACCAGCCCTCCCGGCCGTGCATCCTGAGGTAGACGGTATCGCCGGGAAATACCCGTTCCCGGAAGTCGGGAGAGTCGACTGAGACCAGGACGGCCACCTCACGCAGTCTCCGGCACGCCTCGTCGTCACCGAGCACCGTGGGGTTCCTGAGCTCCACGGCACACCGCTGCCCGAGGTCGATCGCCTCTACAAACGCGATGATGCGATCGACGTCCGTGAACGCCGGTGGGGCCTGGAAGAGGTAGAAGTCGATGTGGTCGTCGAGGGGGAGGAACCGTTCATGGAACCGCTCCCAGACAGGAACCGCTTTCTCGTTGAACCGGTGCCGGTGAGTGACCGACCGGTTCACTTTGACGCTCCACTGCAGTCCCGACCCCGCATCGGCCCAGGAACGAACTGATTTCCCCGAAGGGAACCCATAAAAACTCGCGTTTAACTCTATAGCATTCAGACCCGACTGCTCCACAAACCACGCGAGGTTGCCTCGGCGGTTCCACGCGTACGCCCATCCGCTCGTGCCGACATAGACCTCCATGCCGGGACCTTTCGGCGGCCGGGCGTTACAATCCTTCCGGCTCCCTCCTAAAACCAGGGCCCACCACCGAGGAGCACGTTAACCCACCCATTACCACGTCTTTTCTGGCAAACCGTCCTGCAGGATTTCAGGTTCGTGGGCCGAGGAGCCCCCCGACTTAAGCCGGGGGAAGAATCGGCCCTCCGCATGTTCTCATACACTTTCACCTCACAGGGGTATTCTTTATGCCTGGGGAGCCCCAAATGAGGGCATGTATGCAATCGGTGACGAAGTTGCGGTTGTTTGCGTCTCCCGACGAACGGCAGATGCTGTTTGCCACGATGGAGCGGTACAATGCCGTCTGCAACGCCGCCTCGCCGATTGCCTTTTCTGAACGGCAGTTCTCCAACATCGGCCTGCAGAAGCGGCTGTACTACTCCATCCGGGAGACCTTCGGACTCTCGGCCCAGATGGCCCAACTTGCTCTCCGCAAGGTTGCCAGCGGTTACCGGAGCACCAAAGAAGCGATCCGAGAACAGAACAAGGTTCTCGCCGCCCTCGGCAAACCCCTGAAGTCCCTCCCCGAGATCTCCTTTCGGGCACACGGGGCCATTTGCTACGATGCCCGGGTGCTCTCCCTCGGCCGGAACCGGGTGAGCATCTGGACACTGGACGGCAGGATCCACCTCCGGTACAGCAAGCCCGATCACTTCCCGGCGGTCGCGACCGTCAAGCAGACCGACCTTGTCTACCGGGACGGCGCGTTCTGGCTCTACGCGACTGTGGAAACTCCGGATGTCGAGCCTGCCGAACCGACCGAATACCTCGGGGTCGATCTCGGGGTGGTGAACATCGCCACCACGAGTGAGGGGGAGGTCTTCTCCAGCGCAGCCACCGAGAAGGTGCGGCAGCGATACGGCAGGCTCCGGGGGATTCTCCAGAAGATGGGAACAAAGTCGGCCAAGAGGAAACTGCGCCAGATTTCCGGGAGAGAACGCCGGTTTAAGACCGACACCAACCACGTCATCAGCAAGAGAATCGTTTGCGTGGCACAAGGCACGAAGCGGGGGATCGCCCTGGAAGACCTGAAGGGCATCCTCCTGCGGACCACGGTTACGAAGGTCCAGCGCGAGCGACATCATAAGTGGGCGTTTCATCAGCTTCGATCCTTCATCGAGTACAAAGCCTACGGAGTTGGGGTCCAGGTGAAGGTGATCGACGGGGCGTATACGAGCCAGCAGTGCAGTGCCTGCGGGTTCGTTCACCCAGATAACCGCCCCACCCAGGCAGCGTTCCTCTGCCACGCCTGCGGGCATACCGAAAACGCCGATCTGAATGCGGCGAAGAACATCGCTGCCAGGGCTCTCGTCAACGAGCCTATTGCGGTCTGCTCCCCCGACATCGGGGGAGAGGTTGAATCGCAAGCCTACAAAGAGCATGCTGCCATCCACGGTAGCATGCCCCCGACTTTAGTCGGGGGTAGTTGACCATATTTAATAGTACTACTGCGTAACTTCGATTATGCGAATAACTGCAATAATCGCCACCCTTTTCATCGCGGTCGCGGTGCTCGGGGCGGGCTGCACCGAAGAGAGCCTGCCTCCCCTGCAGGGAACCGGGGGTCTGGTCCTCCAGGAC
>JALNXI010000386.1 GCA_023230425.1 Methanoculleus sp.
ACCGGTCGATCACTGCAGTCTTCCCATATCGACGCCCACCACCCCGACGATGGCGCCGGTCGAATCCCTCACGGGAGCATACCCGGAGAGGATGATGGAAGTGTCATTGCCCCACTGTTCGATGGAGAACTCGCTCTCTGCGGCGGGTTCCGTAAACCCGGCAACCATCTCGGGGTCCGTGTTATTGCAGAGGCCGCCTATCCCGGGTGCGTCCCCGGTGCCGTAGTCCGCGTCCACGACATACTCGACGGTATCACCTACTTTGCGCATCGTGTAGACGTAGACGACCCCGGCGTTGGCGTCACGGAAAGCGCCGAGTTGATCATGGATGGCGATGAACGCCGATCGGTTCTCATCTCCCGGCTGGAGTCCTGCCAGAGCGTCGCCGTCGATCCGGGCAGCAATGCCCGCCGCGAGGCTTTTCACCCCATCCTGCGAGATCATGCTCTCCGTCTCGACACACACGACCGCGACACCGGCACCGCTCGCGTTCCTGACCGGAGCACACCCGGAGAGAGTGGTGTACATCGCAGCGGAAGGCTCAATGAACCCTGCGAAAAACGCCGTATCCGACTTCACAGGAGTGTAACCGTCGCCTATCGCGACTGCATAACTGCTGCCGTAGTCCGCATCCACGACATACTCGGTGGCATTCTCAGTCTTGCGCATCGTGTAGATGTAGAAGATCCCGGGGTTCTCGTCCCGGAAGGCGCCGAGCTGGTCGCGGATGGCAACGAACCCCGCTGTGCTCTCATCTCCCGGCTGGAGCGTCGCCATGGCGTCGCCGTCGATCTTGCCTGCGATCTCCGCTGCAAGGGCCTCCAGGTCGCCCTGCGCAATAGGACCGGTTACATCGAGACATACCATCCCGATAACGGCGCCGCTGGAGTTCGTGATTGGAGCATACCCGTAGACGAGGGTGTAGGTCTCAACGGAGGGCTCCGTGAACCCGGCGAAAGACGCGCTCTCCTCCTCCGTAAGGCCGGAGAACTCGCCTAGCGCGACCGCATAGTCGCCGGTGCCGTAGTCGGCATCCACGGCGTATTCGGTGACGTTCCCGGCTTTCCTCATCGTGTAGATGTAGAGGATCTCGGGGTTGGACGTCCGGAAAGCGTCGAGCTGGTCGCGGATGGCGATGAACGCCGCTGTGCTCTCGTCTCCCGGTTCCAGCGCCGTCAGGGCGTCACCGTCGATCCGGTCTGCAAGCTCCGCCGCAAGGGCTTTCATCTCGTCCGGCGTGAGCGTCTTCTGCGCCGTCTCCGTGTTCGCGATCACCGCTTCGCTCCCCATGTCGACGCCCACCAGGCCGACGACGGCGCCGGTAGAGTCTTTCACGGGGGCATACCCGGAGATGAGGGTGGCGACGATGTTGCCCCACTGTGCAGTAGAGATCTCAAGGTTTGCGGAGGGTTCGACAAATCCGTTGAGGAACGGGGGTTCTTCCTCCGTAGGAACGTAGATGTCGCCTATCGCGGCTGCGTAGCTGCTGCTGCCGTAGTCCGCATCCACGATATATTCGGTGGTGTTACCGACTTTTCGCATGGTATAAACGTAGAGGACACCCGGGTTGGTGTCGCGGAATGCGTCGAGCTGGTCGCGGATGGCGATGAACTCAGAGGAATTCTCGTCCCCGGGCTCCAGCGCCGCCAGAGCACTCCCGTCGATCTGACCGGCGATCTCCGCCGCGAGGTTCTTCAGCGTCTCCTCCGTGACCACGCTGCCCACGTCGACGTCCAGCTGACCGACGACAGCGCCGGTAGAGTCCTTGATCGGAGCATACCCGGAGATGGCGGTGTAGAAGGTGCCGTTCCACTCGTCGACGTAGAAGCCGGATTCTGCGGAGGGCTCCGTGAACCCGGCGAGGAACGCGGCATCTGCATCCGTCGGGTGGTAGGCATAGCCTATTTCGGCTCCGTCACCGCTGCCGTAATCCGCGTCCACGACGTACTCAACGGCGTCCCCTGCTTTGCGCATCGTGTAGATGTAGAGGATGCCGGGGTTGGCCGCCCGGATGGCATTGAGCTGGTCGTGGGCAGCGGTGTACGCCGATATGTTCTCGTCCCCCGGTTGGAGCGCTGCAATGGCGTCACCGTCGATCCGGGCTGCGATATCCGCCGCAAGGGCTTTCATCTCGTCCGGCG
The DNA here is from genome assembly GCA_023230425.1 of Methanoculleus sp. Classification (GTDB taxonomy): domain Archaea; phylum Halobacteriota; class Methanomicrobia; order Methanomicrobiales; family Methanoculleaceae; genus Methanoculleus. The sequence goes on from JALNXI010000386.1 coordinate 2,142, forward strand.
TGGGCGATTTCGACACCGAGAGCGTCTCTGGCCCCTGTTCAGTCCCCTGGGACGCAAATACCATCATCAGCCCTGCGGCAACGATGATCAGGGCTATAATACCAATTACTAGAATATTCTGGCGTGTCATACCGTACACTCCTGTTACAGAGTTTTATTGCCGAAATAGACACTTGAATATTCGCAAATGTTTCGCAGCTGTGCAGGCCTCTGTGAATAGTTTGCAGCATTATGATAAGGGCATTCGAATAATCGCCACTTACCTGGTATCCCGGAGACGCTGCTTTCGAGAGGCCCCCTCACTTCCCCGGTGACATAGAGGTCATCCCACAATTATATGAGGTATTGAATAAAACCCGGGATGTATGGCATTCCGGGAAATCGATGACGAACTCTGGGCGATCATTGAGCCGCATCTCCCTC
>JALNXI010000034.1 GCA_023230425.1 Methanoculleus sp.
GGGGCTTCTCCGGAAAATCAATGCAAAGACTGGTCGGATTGAGTACCTGAAACGTTACGGGGCTCTGATGCTCATCCCGATCATATGGATCCCCGGGATCGCCCTCTACGGGGCCCCCGTCGTCGCGTGGCTCTTCCAGTATCCGAGGAGCACCTCACTCCTCTGCATGATTGCCGGGTGGGTGATTGCGGTCATTGTGGTCACGGCGGCGGCGGTGGGGCTCGTCAGCCTGGCCTTCTGAACGGCGATGGGATACTCCTGATCCCGGGTCACCTCCGTCTGACGGTCTGCCCTGCCGTCATCTGCCGGTGGTGACACGATCCGAAGAATAAGTTTGACAATTGTTATTTGTTACGGGTGCGATTAACAATTGTTAATTTTGGTTTCGGGAACAAATACATTTGCGCAGAGCCTGCGAACGGCTGAGACGCTCAAGGGGTTCTGCCCGGTGGTACGGTGACTGAGACCGTTACGGAGTATCGGTCTCTATGGGCCGCACGGCGTGATTGTTATGTACAGCGAACGAGTCATGGACCATTTCATGAACCCCCGGAATATGGGGGAGATCCCGGATGCAGACGGCGCCGGTGAGGTCGGAAATGCGACCTGCGGCGATATCATGCGGATAACCCTCCGGGTCGAAGAGAACAGGATTGTGGATGCGAAATTCAAGACCTTTGGATGCGCCGCCGCTATTGCGTCAAGTTCTATGGCCACCGGGCTGATCAAGGGAAAGACCCTTGACGAAGCCTGGGCGGTCACCAACCGGGCGGTTGTCGAGGCGCTGGGAGGCCTGCCTCCCCAGAAGGTCCACTGTTCGGTCCTCGCCAAAGAGGGTATCCACCAGGCGATCGATGATTACCGGATGCGGCACGGTATGCAGCCGGGCGGAGATGAGGAGAAGCATGCTCCTTGAACGGGAACGGGAGCGTTATGCCCGGCAGATGCTCCTCTTCGGTGAGGAGGGGCAGGAACGGCTGAAGAAAGCGAAGGTCTTCATCGCCGGGGCCGGGGGTCTCGGCTGCCCGATTGCTCTCTACCTGGCCGCCGCCGGTATCGGGGAGATCCTTCTTGTGGACAGGGATACCGTGGACCGGACCAACCTGAACCGTCAGGTCCTCCACTGGGAGCGAGACATCGGCGAACTGAAAGCCAGGTCCGCGGAAGCGAAACTCCGGGAAGTAAATCCGGATATCCGGGTCAACGCATTCGCGACGACCATCAATGAAGCGAACGTCCGGGACCTGGTGGGCGACGCCGACCTGATCGTGGATGCTCTGGACAATTTCCCGACCCGTTACCTCCTGAACCGGGAAGCGCTCCGGTCCGGCATTCCCCTGCTGCACGGGGGCATCCGCGGGTTCGACGGTCAGGTGACGACCGTCATCCCCGGCCGGACGGCCTGTCTCGAGTGCATCTTCCCGGAGGCTCCGCCCGGCGAGGTCTTCCCGGTCGTCGGGACGACCGCGGGGATCATCGGCGTTATCCAGGCGAACGAAGCGATCAAGTACATCACCGGCACCGGCGACCTCCTGTTAAACCGGCTCCTCCTCTGGGACGGGCTCGCGACGACGTTTGAGACGTACGCCGTAGAGCGGCGGCCGGAGTGTCCCGCCTGCGGTGAGAGGACGAGAGCGTGAGGACCCGTGCGCGTATACCATCAACCGGGAGCAAGCAGACCGTGCCGATCTAGAAGAAGGAGTTTTACCTGGACGGCGAACGGTGAGTGCCGGGGGGGTCCGGAGTGGGCCCCGGTCTCAACCCCGACAAATGCTTTTCTCGCCTCCCCTCATACCCGGTAGCCATGAACCACGACCTCAAAGCGGCTGTCATCGAGCGGTGCCGGAGGATGGAGATCCCGCTTGTCGGCGTCGCGGGCACGGACCGGTGGGAGAACCCGCCGTTTTTGCCCTGGATGCCGGAGGAGTTCTACCCGCAGGCGATCTTCCCGGAGGCCCGGTCGGTGATCGTCATCGGCCTCCCGGTCCACCTCCCGGTGCTCGAGACCGCCCCCTCGATCTACTACCACGAGCTGTATAAGACCGTCAACACCCTGCTCGACCAGTACACCTACCGGCTCGCGTCGTTCCTCAACGACGAGGGTTACCCATCGGTCTTTCTCCCCCGCGACGGCTACGGGAGCATCGAGGTGCTCCAGAAGAATCCGGTCGCCTTCTTCTCGCACCGGCACGCCGCGCTGCTCGCGGGACTCGGGACCTTCGGCGTGAACAATACCCTCCTCACGCCCGAATACGGTCCCCGGGTCCGGTTCGGCTCGGTCCTCACCGCCGCGGATCTCCCGGCCGACCCCCTGCTCGCGGAGGACCTCTGCACCCGGTGCATGCTCTGCGTCCGCGCCTGCCCCGCGGGTGCGCTCGACGGGCGAGACTACCCCGAGGGCCTCACCGATAAGGCGGCCTGCACGAAAAACAGCGCCGACCTCGCCCGGCGCCACATCTCCCCCTGCGGTATCTGCATCAGAGTCTGCCCGGTAGGGGAGGACCGGCAGCACTATGGCTGTGACGCCCCTGCCGGTGGCGAGGATCCACGCTACCGGCGGGCTCGGGAGCATGTCAGGGAGTATGGTGGGCTGTAAGCCCGCCCACAGAAAAAAGGGTTATTCTCGTTTCACTTTGCCCATCAACTGGTCCATCATCTCCGGAGCCCGGTCCCGGAGACCGAACCCGACAATGATGGCGATCGCCGCACCGATGCCGAGTGCAACCCCCCAGGCGAGTGGGATGACGAAGACGTAGATGATCGAGAGATCAAGCAGGAGCTGCTGGAGCGCGAGGATAACAACGACGAAGTAGAGGAATGCCCGCAGGAGGGCAGTGATCACCCCGAAGCCCTGGATCCTCTGCGTCTCCCCCATGCCCTGGAGGGCATCCATGAGCCAGTCGATCAGGATGATCCCGACGACGAGGATCAGGATGAATGCAACAATGTTCGGGATATAGGCCACGATGGCCGCGACCGCCGCCGTCAGGGACGGGATCTGGAGGACACTGACGGCTGCGAGGATCGCAAGGAGGTAGATGATCCAGCGGACGATGAGTTCGAATAACCGGACGATACTCATCCTCGACCGCTCGATATAGGCTCCGGCCGAAGTCTTCCTGAGGGCGTCGTCAATGCCGATCCGGTCGATAATCTCTGCAACGACCCTCCCGAGAATCCGCCCCAGAATCCAGCCGATGATGAGAATGATGATTGCTGCAATGATGTTCGGCAGAAACAGAATGATGTTGCGGGTCAACTCCTCAAGAGGTGCAAATGGCGCAAATACCTGCGCCGTGAGGTCTCCATTTGCCACGGTATACCACCGGGGAAAGGATATGGCAGGTACTATATAAGCCTGATGTGTCTCCGGCCGGCCGTGATGCCGGCGGAGGCAACAGGCAGGGAGTTTTCCCGGGGATGCCCCGGGCTTCCGTTCAGGGGCCGGTCACGAGCGAGCCCCGGCCGGGACCCGGGCGCCCCCTGCGTAGCGGTACATCAGCGCGAGGACCGCTGGCATGACGACGATCGCGCCCACGAGCGAGAACCCCACCGATATGACCGTCACGATCCCGAAGTTGCTGATGATGTTGAACGTCGAGAGGGTGAGCGCCGCGAACCCGAAGACCGTCGTCAGCCCCGAGACCGTCACCGCGGTCCCGATCTTCTGCACGGCGGTCTGGATAGCCTCGAGGAACTCCATGCCCCGGGCAAGTTCCTCCTCGCACCGCTCCATGATCAGGATGGTGTACTCGGACGCGACGCCGATCGTCATCGACCCGAGGACGGCCGTCAGCGGCGTGTAATCGAGGCCGAGGAGGTACATAATTGCCCCGTTCCAGCCCACGATGAAGACGATCGGGATCACCGGCGAGACGGCGCTGGTCTTGCGGTAGACGAGGAGCAGGAACCCGAGGATGAAGGCGAACCCGAGCACGGTCATGAACGTTCTCGACTCGCTGATGTCGTCCATGACGGCGGCAAACATCTCCATGCTGCCGGTGATCTTCACCGTCACACCGGCCGGAGGCTCGTTCCATACCGCATCGCTCTGCATCCTTCCCACGAGGTCCCGGGCGACGTCCATCTCCATCGAGACCGTCGAGAACTCAAGCACCGCCTCCATGTTCCCGTTGAGGTAGCGTTTTTGGGTCGACTCCGGGATCCGGGCGATGACCTCGTCGATCTCCCTCCCGGTCGAGGGCATCACCCCGCCGTTATACTCCCGGATCAGGGTCGCGATGCTCGTCACCCCGGTGATCTTATCGTTGTGCTCCTGTTCATACGTCCCGAACTGCTCTATCCAGGCGAGCGTCTCCGGGCTCCGGACGTTGTCCGCGATCACAATGATCGGGACGGTGCTCGTCGACCCCATGGTCCGGGTGATCTTTCCCATATCCTGGAGGGCCGGCATATCGTCGGGGACGAAGGTCTTCTCGTCCGCGCTGATGGGGACGCTCTGGTCGAGGTGGTAGCCCCCTGCCGCGACCACTGCAAAGAGGAGGATGACGGGGAGCGGGTGTTTTGCGACCGTATAGGCCAGCCGCCCGAGGAGGCGGTCATACCGCTCGAGGACGGAGTTCCCGGGCTCCGGGGTGGGGCTCGAGGCTGCAGCCTTCTTAGGCCGGTAGCGGGTGACGATTGCAAAGACCGGGACGATGATGAGCGCCGCGACGTAGCAGGAGATGACCCCGATGGTGCAGACGCTCCCGAAGTCAGCCACCATCGGCACCGGCGCAAAGAACATCGCGATGAACCCGAGCGCCGTCGCCGACATCGCGATCAGGACCGAGGGGCCGAGGTTCGTGACCGTGGTCCTTATGGCCTCCGGGACGGTGCTGTGCCGGATCTCCTCGTCGAACCGGGCATGGAACTGGATCGCGTAGTCGATCCCGATCCCGATGAGCACCGGGAACGCCCCGACCACCGTCATGCTGACCGGGATCCCGAAGAGGCCCATGAACCCAAAGGTCATGATCAGTCCGACTGCCACGATCCCAACGGGAAGAAGGCGGTAGCGGACGTGAGAGAAGAGGAGCGTCACCGCGAGAATCATGAGGAGCATGGCCGCAAGGATCAGCGTGCCCATCTGTGTCCCCATTGCCTCCCCCATCTCCTTCGAAAACGCCGGGTTTCCGGAGACCGTGACCGAAAGACCCGGCGGGGGCTCCGATATGCGGATGGCGGACTCGATGTTCCCGAGGACCTGCTGCTGGGCATCCATGGAGACGCCTGGCTCAAGGGTGATGACACTGATGGTCATGAGGTCCGAGGGTAACATCCTCTCGACGAGCTCCGGCGGAGCCTGCCCGATGATCCCGTCGATCTCCGCTTTGGACGACGGCAGGGTGCCGCCGTTCGCCTGTTTGAGGAGATCGACGACGCCGGATACCCCAGCGACGTAGCGTTCGTTCCTGAGGTCTTCCTGGAGATTGTCGATGTACCTGAGGATCTCTGCGCTCCTGACGCTGTCCGCCTCATAGATGAGCATGATCGCGTCTGAGCCGTAGGTATCCTTGTAGTGGCTGAGGAGCGCACCGCGGGGGGTGGTCTTGTCGAGATAAGCGTCGTCGCCGGTCTCCATCGTCACCATCGAGAGACCGAAGAGCGCCAGAATGAATACGGCTACAGCGACGCCAGCGACGACCCAGGTGTGGTTGTTGATGGCGCCGGCGAGCCACGCGTAGGGGTTTCTCATCTGTGTTGCTCCGGATGGACCGGTATGGGCATGTCGTCCCCGTACTCGCCGATGATCGCCAGGGTCACCGCACGGGCAATCTCATCATCGTTCCTGCCGGCGGGCTCGATGCCGTACTCCTCTGCGGTGCGCCGGAGTTGTGCGGGGTCGAGGACATTGTATCCCCGGGCGCGGCCCGGGTCGCCGGAGGTCTCCGCTGCTACTGCGAGAATGCACGAGAGCAGGGATGCTGTGGGCTCCTCGTCCATGGCGAGACGGTGGAGCAGGGCTACGGCCCGCCGGCAGCATGCCCGTGGGAGGAATCCTGCCTCGATCCATACCTGGTCGGTCTCCTCGACATGTGGCTCCGTGCAGGACGTTTTGCAGTGTGCCAGCCCCCGGCACGGGGGTTCATCTGGGCTCCGTCGGGATCCGGTGTTACAGGCAGTTGCGCAGTTCACGTATATCCTCGTAATAAATGGCTCATGTACTGGAGGTAGTGTTTTCGAGGGACCCGATATGAATCTACTGCAACCCGAACGGGGACCGGACTCAGGGTATCGTGCCCCCGGGGGGTGTCTGCGATCGATATCAGAATAGGAGGACGTTTTTGCTGCGATAGAAGCGTCCCCGGGGGGGTAGCAGTCCGGGCGGCAGCTCAGCCACGCCTAAGCCAGCCGCCGTTGTGCCACCAGATACGTTCCAGGGCATGTTGATGACGGATCTCCCGATACTCGGAGGCGATGCATCTAAGGAATCTGGTTCTGTTGATTCAGGTGATATCGCTCGTGCGTGCTGCTCTCATCCGTCCTCGCCAGAGCAACCTTCTTCGAAGGTGGGTATGCCCGGCCCGGCGTTCCGGCCCTTTCAGCGTGGAGGCCGACTCGCAGGTGAACTCATGGACTGCCGGGTCTCTTGACGGGCGGCTGCTAGGGGGGACGGTCTTGCGAGGAGACGGGGTCTCTCTCGCTGGTCATTTGTCTCTCTTCGGAACCCATAAGTCTGGTGCAACTCAATGGAGGTGCAATGACTGCTGAGATTGTCCCCGGGCTCCGGGCCCTCGGGATGAACGAGTACGAGGCGAGCGTCTACTCGACGCTCGTCGGGCTGCAGAAAGCGACCGCACGGGACATTCATGAGATGAGCGGGGTTCCCCGGGGACGGATCTACGAGATCCTAAATGATCTGGCCCGGCGGGGGTTTGTCGGGGTGGAGGAGGGTTCCCCGGCCTCCTACTACATACTCGATATCGATGTGGTCTTTGACCGGCTCAAAGACGACTACGTCCGGTCCCTTGATGAGACGCGTGAGGCGTTAAAGAGTCTCTCGGTCAAACCGCGCCTTCCCCCGGTCTCGTTCTTCATCCTCCGGAGCGGCTGGGCGATCGAGAACCATATCTCCTCGCTCTTCCGGCGGGTGAAGAAGAGCATGGTGATCCTCTGCTACAACCCCGATTTTCTCCGGAAGTATTACACGATCATCAAGCCGCTCGAACGGAAGATCGACCTCTACGTGGTCGTGCGAAGGAGAGAGGAGTATGCTGACATCAGACTCCCGATATACGAGGCCAGGGGAACCGTGATCGAACTTCTGGAAGCCCGGCCGGTGAATGGGTCTGTGATGGAGGGCCTCCGGAGTGACGAGTGCGCGATCCTGGTCGACGGCCGGGATTTCCTCGCGATCACCACTGCGGGATCCGGGCGGCACGCGGTGATCGGCTCGGATATGCCGCTCATCAATTACCTGCAGAAGACGATCGTCGAGCGGCTCGGGGAGGCGTGAGGGGGCCTGGCCGGGTCCGGGGAGAGGCGACGTAGCCTTCCGGGTTGTTTTCGGTGAACTACCGGCACCGTCTTCATGGTCGTCTCTCGTCCCGCTCGTCCGGGGCGCGGACTGCCTTCAACCGCTCTTGAAGCGCGGGTATATCGGATTGTGCCGTTTCCCAGACGATCTCGAGACTGACGCCGAAATAGTGATAGATGAGTTTGTCCCGCATTCCGGCAATGAACCGCCACGGAACTTCGGGATGCTCCGCTTTGAACGCCTCCGGGAGGTTCTTCACCGCTTCTCCGGGGATTTCAAGGTTTCTCGCGACCGTGTCCTGATGTCAGCGATGAACTCGCCATATCGGAAGTGTACTGGAGGATACGCTCGACAGCCTCAGCGATGTCGCCGCAGAGGAGGCGGATATCCGACCGTTCAGGCATACGCGACCTCGGCAGCAACCCGGTCGCGGATCAGCGGTTTAAGGGCCTCGGGGGTTACCAGGTCGACGGGAGCGCTGAGTGTGACTGAGAGGTACTCTTCGAGCTCAAGAAACGTGAAGAACCCGACCGGCCGGGAGAACTCGACGAGGATATCGATGTCGCTCGCCTCGGTCTGCTCGCCGCGTGCGACCGCTCCGTTGATGCCGATCCGGCTGACGGAGAGCCGTGCAGCGAGCTCGCCCTTGAGGCGCTGCAGGGTCGCGAAGACTTCTTCCCGGGACTGCATGGATACACGGGTATTCTGTCGGGGAGGTGTTAATGGGTTGCCGTCGTGGGGGGACGGGGGCCGCCCCATAGGCGTTAACTTACCAGATGGGTGTAATGAATTCTCGTTGATACCGTCAAGTATCAGGCAATCGGCGAGTTCTCATCTATGCACTGAGGCTGTCCTTTTCCAGTGAGATTCCCGTGATCACTATCGTTTTCAGAGGAGGAGGACTATTGCCGCACACCACCGGAACCGTGTGGCTGATTTGATGGATTATCAGCCACATTTAACGGAATAGGGCATTATCCTCTCGAATCCTCATGGCTAAAGTTAGCGCATATGGGGGAACCCCCCCTCCCCGGGCAAAATGTCACCCAACAGTTCCTCTCCGGCAACCCCCTCCCCGCCCGCGCTTCGCGCTCCTCCCCCGCCCCCTCCCGGGGGCGAGGGCAGTCATGGCGATATCCCGTGGGAAGCCGTGCCCGGGGAGCGGCGCTGACGCCGGTTTCCCGGGAGAAAGGGAGAGTGGGCCCGAATCCGGTTCTTCCCCGGGATCTCCCCGTGCACTGCACCGGGGTGGCTATCGCCCTGGGGGTGGGGCAGTACGTGGGGATACCGGGGACAAGCCGTCTCCCGGGAGGCAAACCCCCGGACAGTGTGAAAAAAGGTCAATACTCTCCTCCGTTGAGAGTACCGGTAATTGGGAATCGTTGCACCAGAGTTTTCCGGCGGCTACCGGGATGTCCCGGCCACGCTGCGCGCCCCCCGGATATGAGAACGCGGTCATGCAAAGGCATATGCTCTCCGTTCCGCCATAACTGATCAGAATTATCCGGGAAAACTATGAAGTTCTCACTCCTCCAGGTGAACACGGTTGCCGGAGACCTCACCGGCAACGCCGACCGGATAGCGGCGGGCGTCGGTGAGGCATCTTGTTACCGGCCGGACCTGGTCGTGACCCCGGAACTCTCCCTGACCGGGTGCCCGCCCCGGGACCTGCTTCTCGGGAAGGGGTTCGTGGAGCGGAGCCTCGCCGTCCTGGAAGACCTGGCCACCGAACTCCGGGATGCGCCGCCGGTCCTCGTCGGCCTCGCCGCACCAAACCTCGCCGGCACCGGCCGGCCGCTCTTCAACGCCGCCGCCCTCCTCCGGAACGGGGCGGTGAAGGAGACGTTCCGGAAGGCCTGTCTCTCCCCCGGCATATTCGATGAAGACCGCTACTTTGAGCCGGCGGCCCTGGCACCTCAGATCCTCCGCCTCGGCGGGAGGAGGGTCGGGATCTCTATCGGCGAGGAGATCTGGTGCGGCCGGGGGTACCACAGCGATCCTGCCGGTGAACTGGTCCGCGCCGGCGCGGAAGTGATCGTGAACCTCTCCGCATCACCGTTTGCCGCCGGCCGGCAGGGCCGGCGCGAGGAGGCGCTCTCCCGCACCGCACGGGACCACCGGGTCACAATCGCCGCAGTAAACCTCGTCGGCGGAAACGACGACCTGGTCTTTGACGGCCGGAGTTCTGTCTTCAGCGCAGACGGGACACTCATCGCCCGGGGTGCGGCCTTTGCTGAGGATCTCGTGACCGTCGATCTCGCCAACCCCGCCCCGCAGGCGGTCGCTCCCGACGACCAGAACCCGGAGTCCGAGATCTGGCGGGCGCTGGTGCTCGGCACCCGAGACTACACCCACAAGTGCGGCTTTGCATCGGTCCTCCTCGGCCTCTCCGGCGGGATCGACTCATCGCTTGTGGCCGCAGTCGCCGTCGAGGCCCTCGGACCAGAGAACGTCCTCGGGGTGCTCCTCCCCTCTCCCTACACCTCCACAGAAAGCATCGAGGACGCCCGCGAACTTGCAGAAAACCTCGGTGTCCGGGTGCACACCCTCCCGATCACTCCGGCGATGGAGGCGTTCGACGGGATCCTCGCGGGAGTCTTCGCGGGGCTTGCCCCCGACACCACCGAGGAGAACCTGCAGGCCAGGATCCGGGCGGCGGTCCTGATGGCCATATCGAACAAGTTCGGCTCCCTGCTCCTCTCGACCGGGAACAAGTCAGAGGCCGCGGTCGGCTACTCCACCCTCTACGGAGACATGGCAGGGGGGCTTTCCGTGATTGCCGACGTCCCGAAGGAGATGGTCTACAGGATTGCCCGGTGGCTGAACGCGAGGCGTCCTACCATTCCCGAACGGGTGCTCGCGAAGCCCCCCTCTGCGGAGCTCCGGCCCGACCAGACTGACCAGGAGGTTCTCCCTCCCTACGACCTCCTCGACGCGATCCTGCACCGTCACATTGACTGCTTCGAGTCGCCCGACGATATCATCGCTGCCGGGTATCCTGCCGGGACTGTCCACCAGGTCCTCCGGATGGTCAGGCAGGCGGAGTTCAAGCGCCGGCAGGCTCCACCCGGGCTCAGGGTGACCGATCGGGCTTTCAGCACCGACTGGCGGATGCCGATCGCTGCAGAACCGTGGTGGCGGGAGGACGTATGCCGATGACAACCCTAACCGACGACCTCTCTGCGATCTACGGTGCCCTCTCCGCGGCGTTCGGCCACCAGCACTGGTGGCCCGCAAAGACCGCTTTCGAGACGATGGTCGGCGCTATCCTCGCCCAGAACGTCTCCTGGACGAACGCGGCCCGGGCCGTCGCAAGCCTGGAGAGAGCCGGGATGCTCGACCCAGGCCGCCTCTCCGCGGCAGATGCCGGCGATATCGCCCGCCTGATCGTCTCTTCCCGGTTCTATAACCGGAAGGCGGAGCGGATCCGGGAGTTCGCCGGGGTCTACGTAACAGAGTTTCAGGCGGACCCGGCGGTGATGGCGGCCACGGGGACCGAGGCCCTGCGCGAGCGCCTGCTCTCTCTCCGGGGCCTCGGGAAGGAGACCGTGGATACCATCCTGCTGTACGCCTGTGAGAAACCGGTCTTCGTCGTCGACGCCTACACGCAACGGATATTCTCGCGTTACGGCCTCCTGCCGGAGAAGGCGTCGTACGACATGATGCAACGCCTCTTTTCGGAAAACCTCACCCCGGACACGGAACTCTTCAACGATTACCACGCCCAGATCGTTCACCTGGGAAAGACCGTCTGCAGAAAATCGCCGTTCTGCGACCGCTGTCCCGTCCGGGTAGTCCGGGGCTCGCTCCGGTGCGCCGGTGCCCAGGCATGACGGCCCGGTCACTTCTTTCGGTATATGTTCAGGCCGATCTTGATATCCTCGTGCCCCGGCACCGCGATGTTACCCTCGGTGGAGGCGATCGTGATTGACTTCCCGCTCTTCGACTCGCCGAAATCTTTCCCGAGATCCACGCGTATGGTGAGGATGTTCCCCTCAATCGCCATATCAATATTCTTCATATCTTTCCAGTAAGTGCACTCCCGGCGGATATGCGCTTCGATGCAGGTATGGCGTGGAGGTACAACCCCGGAGGCGCCTTACGGGCAACCGCCCCGGCTGCCGGCGGGGACCGCGAGCGCGGAAGAACGCATCTCCGTCGCTCCCGGGGGCGCAACCATGCTATTGACGGGGTGATCCGGCAGATACCGGCCGAAGACAGCAAACACTATCCCGGTCCCCATCCAACTGTAATAACAATCTATCCGGTTACGTGACGCAATGGGTGCAAAGCACACTGCTCTTGAGAAATACTTCGGCTATACATCGTTCCTCCCCCACCAGGAAGAGGTCGTCGATGCCGTCCT
>JALNXI010000387.1 GCA_023230425.1 Methanoculleus sp.
CCTCATTGGATGCCTCTTCGTTATGGCACCTGCTGTGGGCCTTTTTGTGCTGGTCATCATACTGGCTTACTCCGGTATGGAGATCTATGGAGTCATGCGAAGAGCCCGTGTCGAGGTCACCCCGGACGCGATCACCATCAGGCGACCGCTCTTTCGGCCCATCGTCATCCCGAAGGACGCCGTCGTGAAAGTGGAAGTGAAGGAGAACAAACTCCCCATCCCTTACTGGCTCCTTGTGGGGGCACTGGCGACGATCTTCGTATCGGCGGCCGGCGGTATGTACTATGGATTGGATAATCCGGCCTCCATGCGGTTTATCTCCGGGCTTGGCGGCGTGATCTTCTTCCCCATGGTCTTCTACCGCACCTACGTGCGGACACATTACCCGCGAACCCTGACGATAACGACTCCGAAGAAGATCGCCGCAATCTACACCGATGACCCCGAACGGATGGCCCGAATGCTGGAGGTTTCCTGATGGCGGTCTTCATGGAGTATCTCAGGAAGAAGCTCGGCTGGTGCCCGAACGCCGGCGTCATCGAACCCGTCCGGCACACGAGCGCGGAACCAGGTTACGGGGATGCGTGGAAGGGAAGGAGCCCGGAACCGGACCCCGGCCCGGAACCCGTCGGCAACCCAGGCGGCGATCGGAGCGGCTACCAGGACAACATGCTGCTGATCCTCATTGCCCTGGCCTGGCTCCTCCCGGTCGTGTACGACCGTGAGTTCCTCCCGTTCCTCATCCTCCTCTCCGCCGTCGCCGTGTATTACGACGCGCAGAGTATCCATGCCGGGGAAAAATTCGAGAAGGAGACGCTGTTTGGCGATATCGTCACCTGGCAGCCGATAACCTGGGGAGCAGCGACGCTCGTCGGCGGGATCATCATCCTGGCGATCTATCTCTTCCACCGGAAAGAGATCTACCGCGCAAACTTCGCCGGGGAGGCATCCGCATGACGATGAAACTCGCTGAAGCGATACGGAGGTGGATGGGCTGGTGCCCGAACGCGGCATCTGCCAGCACCATCCGGCGCCGGTATGCAGTGCCGGACGGTGAGACCGGGACGGCGCCGGACAGCAACCATGAGATGGTGGAGGGTGCCCTTGTGGATTACGTCAGTCCCCGCCTCTTACCGCTGATGCTGCTTGCCTTCGGCGGGCTCTTCGCGCTCTTCGTAGTAGGCTTTCTGATCCCCCAGTTGCGTTCAGGGGTCTATACCCTCCTCGCCCTCACCTTCACGACGTATGCCGCAGTGCGTCTCTATCTCGATACAAAACAGACAGTAGTAGAGTCCTCCGGGGATGCCATCATCGTCCGGAGATCGCATTCCCGGCCGCTCGTCTTCGGAAAGGATGCCATCAGGTCGGTCGAGGTGAAAGAGACAAACCTTCCCGTTCCCCGCTGGGCGTTCGCGTTGCTCTTTCTTCTCCTGGTTGCGGTGATATTCTTCGGCCTCGCAGGGAGGGGGTTGACGCAGTTCTTAGGCGGTCAGGTCATCGACCCCGATTTCTTGTTCCGTCTTCTCTTCTTAGCCGGTTTTGCGGTGCATCTGCTGGCGAAGTTATATCACGCCCTTCTCAGCCTGCGGTATCCCGGTTACCTCAAGGTGAAACTGGAGTCCGGCGGGTTCCTCCATGTCTACACAGGCGACCCCGAACGGATTGCCCGGGTGCTGGGGGGTTCCTGATGACGGTCTTTATGGAGTATCTCAGGAAGAAGCTCGGCTGGTGCCCGAACGCTGGCGCTGCCGGCACCGTCCGCCGACAGTATCCCGCCCCCAACGGCGAGATCGGGCTCGAAGCCGCCAAAGGCGGCAGCCGGGAAGTCATCGAGGGCGTATTTGTGGATTACACCAGTCCCCGTTTCTTACCGATCTCGATCCTCGTCTTCGGCGGACTCTTCGTGGCAGGTCTCCTGATCCCCTCCCTGCGCTCCGTGTTCCTTATCCTCACAGGCCTCTCCTTTATAGCGTATGCCGCGGTGCATCTCTATCTCGATACAAAACGGGCTGAAATAGAGTCATTTAGGGATGTCATCGTCGTCCGGCGATCGCGTTCCGGGCCGCTCGTCTTCGGAAAGGATGCCTTCAGATCGGTCGGGGTGAAGGGGCCGTACCCTCCCATCCTCCGCTGGATGTTTGCGCTGCTCCTGATTCTCCTGGTTGCGGGGGTATACTTCGTCAGGGTGTGGGTTGGGTGGATGCGTTATTCGGGCAGCCTGTCTGTCGATCCCGATTTCCTCGTTCGCACCTTCTTTGAGGTCGGCGTTGCGGTGTTCATGCTGGAGTTGCTCTATCGCTTCCTGGTCGGTCTTCGGTACCCCGGCCACGTCAGGGCAGCGCTCAAGCCCGCCGGATACCTCCACGTCTACACGAACGACCCGGAGAGGGTTGCCGCGCTGCTCGATTCCCCGCGATGACAGAGCATACCTTTTGAAGAGAACAGTCCAACATACACAGCGGCGACATCCGATGGAATCCCTGTACCGAATACAATCCCGTAAACCCTGCCCGACGGAGCAGCCGGAATGACCGATAGCAAAGCCGGCGCTCGCC
>JALNXI010000388.1 GCA_023230425.1 Methanoculleus sp.
CTGGACGTGGTATAAGCCGCTCGGGCCCGAAGGCCTCGGGTGCTACACCGTCGTGAGCATGGCGGTCGATGCCGCGAGCGATGCGCTCGTCATCGGGTCCGAGCACGACGGCATCCGGGTGCTCAAGAACAGGACCGGAGAGGTCCGCTTCGAGCAGGTAACCCGCGAAGGCGAGCCGGTCCGGGGGGTCTCCGCGGTGCGGGTCGATCCGTTCGGCGGCGTCTACCTCTTCAACCGCACGACGGTCCTCCACTACACACCGGACGGGGGAGTCACGGCGGTCCTCGACGCCGGTGACCTGAGCACGTTCCCGGTCGCCATCAACGATATTGCGGCAACGCCCGAAGGAACGCTCCTTATCGCCTCCGATAACGGCATATACGGCTGGAACTCGTCGGGGGTCACCCTGCATATCACCTCCGGCGACGGTATTCGCGCAAACGTCGTCAAGAAACTCTTCATCGATGCCGACGGGCGGTGCTGGTTCGTCGTCCCCGGAAACGTGGGCTACATCCCGCCGATGACGGGGACGGCTACCCTCGACCTGAAAGCCGTTCCCGTGCAGGTGCCATACGAACCGGAGGTCACGGTCAACGTCTCCAGCGAGACCCCGACGCCGGATATCCCCGCCGGCGAGCCCGCCGGGATACCGGAGATGCTTTCTGGAGCGTGGGCGTCCTTTGCGGAATGGATCGGCGGGATGGGCGCCCGGCTGACCGGGGCCTGAGGTCGCGGAGTGGGGAGGGAGCGGTAGTGCTCCAGCAGAGAACTGATAATCGATCTCGGTGGATCCGACCGAAAATTTCCTTTATCGGGCTCTGGTAAAGCCCACCCTCTTCCGGCTGTCGTTCATCCCTGACGAGATTGGTGCCGGACCCGGTCTGTCCCTGAGTTCGACCTGTTCTCGCAAGCATGTCCTCATGCTGTGGACCGTGGTGGCTATCGCCATGGGGGTGGGGCTGACGGGGAGGGGTCTTCCCCGCCCCTGTCTCCAACGCGTAAAGATCCGTGCCTGTCATCAACCCCACCCCGCCCGCGCTTCGCGCTCCTCCCCCGCCCCCCCTGAGGGGCGGGGGCAGTCATGGCGATACCCAGGGGAAAGCCGTGCCCCGGATTGCATGCAAGCGGGAACACCAGGATGGGATCTCAGATGACCAGTTGTTTCGTAGGGCACTACCGAGGGAGCATGCCCGCCAGAAAAATGGGAACTATCTCCCGGTGCCGCTTCAGGACTTCGATATATCCGCGTAGTAGTATTCCCCTGCCGCGACCTGCTCCCGGTCCAGGAACGACCCGGGCTTGTTGATCCGCGGCCGCCCGCTCTTGTCCCGCCGGAAGGTGATCCCGAGCGCTTTTAAGAACCGGTTCATGCCCGCCGCCATATCGAACGGTCCTGTGGCCTTACCGTGCAGACCCGGCTCTCCCTCGAAGACAAGGATCCGGTCGCTGATCATATCGATCAGGTAGATATCGTGGTCGATCACGAGCGTGCTCGCGGCGTGCCCTTCGGCATGCTTCCGGATCATACGGGATATCTTCACCCGCTGCTCCACGTCGAGGTGCGCGCTCGGTTCATCCAGTATGTAGAGGTCGGCGTCGCGTGAGAGGCAGACAGCGATCGCCACGCGCTGCAGCTCGCCGCCGGAGAGCGTGTTCACCGGCGCCTGGAGGAGCTGCGAAAGAGAGAGGGGCTCTAAGATCTCGTGCTGGTAGAACGACGTGTTGAACTTCGTCGTCGTCTGCCGGAGGACCTCCTCGACACTCGCCGCTGAGTCCCCTTTGAGGTACTGCGGCTTGTAGGAGATCCGCACCCGGGTGTCCATCGACCCGGTGTCGGGGGTGAGCACCCCGGCGAGGAGCCCGGCAAACGTGCTCTTCCCGATGCCGTTCGCCCCGAGGACCCCGAGGACTTCGCCGCTCCGGATCTCCCCGCCGCCGACGGAGAGCGAGAACTGCGCAAACTGCTTTGTCATCGCCGGAAACGCGAGCAGCACCTCCCGGTTCGCCTCGGCGGCATGCGCCCGGATATCAAACGTCACCGGGTACGTCCTGAACCTGACATTCTCTTCCGGGAGGAAGCCTTCCAGGTACTGGTTGATCCCCACCCGGACGCCCTTCGGGTAGGTAATGACACCGAAGACCGCCGGTTCTCCGTAGGCAATATGCACGGTGTCGGCAAGCATATCGAGGATGGCGAGGTCGTGCTCGACGATCACGACCGGCCGCTCCTGGGCGAGTTCCCGGATCAGGTCTGCAGCGGCCATCCGCTGGTAGACGTCGAGGTAGGGCGTGATCTCGTCGAGGAAGTAGAAGTCGGCGTCCCGCGCAAGGCACGCGGCGATCGCCACCCGTTGCAGCTCGCCGCCGGAGAGGTTCGCGATCGGCCGGTCGATGACCGCCCGAAGCGATAATCGGTCGATGTAGTAATCGAGTTTACCGCGCTCGTCGGTGGTCGCGAGGAGGTCGCGCACCGACCCGGAGAAGACCTTCGGAATCTGGTCGATGTACTGCGGCTTTGTGGCGACCTTCATGTCCTTCTGCGAGA
>JALNXI010000035.1 GCA_023230425.1 Methanoculleus sp.
ACCGGCAGTTCGCCGGTAATCTGCGACAAACAGGTCCGAGGATCCCAGAGAGCCCCGGACACTCGCAGGAAGCCCCCTGCGCAAGCGGGGGGTAGTTCACGTATCTCCATTGACATATACACAACATCCGATGAGAAATAATCAACATTTGTTGAATTTTATTCAACAACCCGATAACCACGACCGGCAACACCCGGATGAAGAGACACAGGAGCCCGCGGTAGAAATGTTCAGTGCCGGGTACGTCGAAAAGAGCCACGAATGCCTGATCGCCGCCATCGAGGAGTTGTTCCACCGACAGAGGCGTACTGCCTTGTGCAATCGTTTCCGATCTCCGGAGAGCAAAGACTCGTCAGGGAGGCCGCCGACTACGGTCTAACGTACGGTGACCCCTCTGCAAAAGGGGCTGTGCAAGATGCGGAACAGATCTTCGAGATCGTCTCCGGCTATCTGGCAAAACAGGGGTTCAGCACCCCCTCCACGTAATGGGCCACAACCTCTTGGACTTTCCGGGTCGAAACGCAGCGAAAATCTCCGATTTTTCGTGGGCCGCGGGGTCGCAGCAGGCGGTGCTCCTGCTCTGTTCCTTCGGAACATCGCATAGCGCCTCGCGGGGAACGACTGCCGGAACGGCAGGAGTTCGAGAAAACTGAAGGGTTTGGAAGGAGGTGTGTGGGTTCACCCTGAATACCTTGATGCAACCCCATAAATTGCCCAAACAATGCCCAGGCAGTTCATCGACCTCATCACTATCACCAGACCCTCACCCCCCTATTTCCCCCCCGCCCCGGCACCCGCCCGCTCCGTCAGCCAGGCATAGAACCTGCTGTGCCAGAACGGCACGTCCACCGGCCGGGCGAGCGACTGCCAGAGACCCCACAGGATCCGCTCGGACACGGTCTGCCACTCGGCGGCCCGTCGAGTCATGTCGTCCGCCGGCTGCCCGATAGCGTGCAGGACCTCGTGCCAGATGCGGAGGATCGCCGCCTCGTCGCTGTCCCCCGCGAGGACCCGGACGCTCGCCCGCATATCCATCCCGCCCCCGAGCGCCCGGGCGGGGATCCCGTCGTCGAAGACGTAGACAGTCCCCCCAGGCACCGGGAAGGGAAAGCCCTTCCACATCGGGTCATTCTGATCGAAGTAACGGACCTCCGGTGTGCCGGTCCGGACCGTGAACTCGAAGAGCGGGGGGATGAGCCGCAGGTGCGGCTCAAGCCTCTGCCGCAGCGCTTCGGTCTTGAAGAAGAGGTCGAAGTGAGGCATCGGGGCTGCATGGGCGGTAGGAAGTATAAATCCTCATGCCTGCCGGTGCTGCCGGAGGTGACAGAGTTAGCGGATCAGTCCCGGCGGGGTGTGGATCGCCGCCGGCGGGACCTTGAACCCCCTGCGCGTCCGGGGTTGTTCACCCTTGCTCCCCGCTCCGCAGAGATCGTTTCGGGAACGCCCTCTGCCGCCTGTCAATCCAGACCCGGGTCCAGGCCTGGAGGTCGTTGATGGTGGCGGACCCCTGCTGGCTGCGCATCGCCCGAAGGTGGTCCTCAAGTTCATCGGCGAGCGAAAAGATCAACGCTTCGGATGCCTCTTCTGATAACGGCCCTTCCGCCCGCAGGCGGGCAGCGCCCAGGTCGAGAAAGTGCTGTAACTCGCCCGTTGCCTCGAGGATCGTGGTGAGATCCAGTCTGACAGTAGGCTCCATAAAGAGGGAATAGACGCACCCGGTACATAACCCCATCCATTTGTTCCTGAGTCCATAGCCGGTGCCTTTGCTCCGCTGCCCTCCTCATCTGGGGTTATACGCTCCCTCAAGCGCGCCTGCTCATCGCCCGGCCGGAGAGCCGGGCGGGGGGTTCGGCAGGTCCGGGACCTGCCGGGGCAAAACCATTTTAAGGACTCCCGGCACTCACTGCACGCTCCCCCTTCGGGGTGTACTCGCCTTTCACCCGGGGGGACAGCGGAGATGAAGAAGATGCAGGAACGATCAGAGGTTATCCTGGAGCGCAGGACACGGACAGCCGGGGAAGAGTGGTTCATGTCGGCCGAGGATGTTCTGGATAAAAAGGTGATCAACCCACAGGGCGACGACCTTGGGGGGATCTCCGACATGCGGATCTCCTTCCCCGAGGGCCGGGTGAAGTACCTGGTGCTCAAGTACGGGGGCATGCTCGGCGTGGGGGCAAAGAGGTTCGCCATCCCCCCCGAAGCCGTTATCTACCGTTCGGGAGACGACACCTTCGTCGTGAACATCGACAAACAGCGGCTGGACGACGAGCCGGGATTCGATGAGGACAACTGGCCCCGGGAAGCGGACTTCGGCCTGATCCAGTCGGCCGCGGCCACGACACCCCCGAGCCGGGAGGAGGTGGAGGCCGTGAAGCGGCAGGAGGCCCCGCCGCCCGAGGTCATCACGACGGAGCGGGTCGAGACGCGACCCCGGCAGAAGTAACCCGGGACAACGGGTCCGGGAAACAAATACTTTTTCTCAGCGGAACCCTTATCGACGGCGGGAGGAGATTGACCACAAGTAAGATTACCCTGAAGCGGTGAAGGGGCCATGTCGTGCCGCCATGACAACGCCCGCAGATGATGGTCCTGCCCCGCTGGAACTTCGGACCGGTGACGCCCCGGAGTTACCGGGAACAAACCCGAAACTCTGGCAGATCGTCCTCATCGCGCTCATAGCGATCACCTTCACCGTCGTATACCTGAGTCTCTACGGACTGCTCAACAACGCTATCTGGTTCCAGAACGACTTCGTCAAGGGCAACCGCTGGGCAATCCCGGTCGGCGTCCTCGCATTCTCGCTCCTCGTCGCCCTCTGCCTGAAATACCTGCACGCACCGACCGTGATCCACGGCGGGTTTACGGAATCGCTCAAAGGTGACGGCGAGAAACCCGACTACCGGACCTTTCCCGGCGCCCTCCTCTCGTCCCTCTTCTCGCTCCTCTCCGGGGCAAGTGTCGGCCCGGAAGGGACCATCACCGTCCTCGTCGGCTACATATCGCCCTACATACGGGACAAACTCAGGATCGGTTCCCCGGTTGCCGCACTCGGGTTTGACGTCGCGGCCCTCGCCTCGGCATTCAACGGTATCATCGGCAACGTGCTCTTCACAGGCATATTTGCCACCGAGTTTCAGGTCGGCGGGAGCAGAAACGCCCTCAAATTCCTCACCTGGAACCTGCTTGCCGGCACCATCGGCTACCTCTTCTACATCCTCCTAGGACTCCCCTCGTTTGCCCGGAGCATCGCGTTTGCGCCGGTCGGCGGGTTGCAGCCCGCCTACATCCTCTATGCTATCGTCCTCGGCATATTCGGGGGACTGCTCGCAATCTTTATGGGGCTCTCGATGCAGGCCGCCGGGAGGATCATGGAGAAAGCATTCGGTGACGCGGTCGTCGCCCGGGTCCTTGTCGCCGGGGCGATCATAGCATGTGTCGGCTACTTCATCCCGGGGTTGCTCTTCTCCGGGGAACAGCAGATCCACGAGATCATCGCCGACCCGGCCCGGTTCGGAGTCGGGATGCTTCTTTTGATGGCAATTCTGAAGATCCTCCTGCTCGCGCTCTCGTTCAAGAGCGGCTACATCGGCGGCCCGCTCTTCCCCATCATCTTCTCGTCCACACTTGTAGGGCTTGCCTTAAACCTGGTCTTCCCCGGCGTGCCGGTCGCCATCCTCGTCCTCTGCATCGAGGTCGCCGCCATAACTCTGGCCCTCGGAGCACCCCTGACCGCCATCCTCCTGGTCTCGGTCGTGGGCACGGCCGACCAGTATATGATTGTGCTCCTCGTGGTCTCCGCCGTCACCGCCATGCTGCTCGGTGCCGCCGCGAAGGAGAGGAGGGGTACCTGATTTATATACCCGGGTGCTGCTGACGCCAGCAGTCCGCCCCGGCATGGCCGGGATGCGGCGTGAGAACAAGAGGTTGGGAAGATGCAGTTTATAAGTATTTTTACCTGGGAGCCCGGGAAGACTGGCGAGGTCATGGAAGCCCGGGCCGCCGAGAAGATCCCGGACGGCGTGCGCGTGATCAACGAGTGGGTCGACCTCGTCGGCAACACGGTCTTCCGGCTGATCGAGACAGACGATCCCGCGGCCCTTCTGATGATCAGCAGCCCCTGGGGCGACCTCGGCTACAAAGAGGTGCACCCGGTCATGGAGTCAAAAGAGGCGCTGAGACTTCTCAAGAGATGAGGGGGAGAGGCCTCCCTACGCCCCTCCCCGCAGGCGCCCCGGCCGGACCGGGACCATGTAGGGCGCCGGGAGGTCTCGCTTCACCACCGCCTCGATGCCGTAGACGGACTGGAGCATCTCTTCGGTGAGCACCTCCTCCGGTGCCCCGTAGCCGTAGACCGACCCGGTCGAGAGCACCATGAGGCGGTGACAGTAGGTTGCCGCGAGATTGAGGTCGTGGAGCGCGATGACGACCGCAAGCCCCTCATCCTCGGCAAGCCCCCGGAGGACCTCCATGACCCCCATCTGGTGACAGACGTCCAGGTTGCTCGTCGGTTCGTCGAGGAGGATCACCCCGGTCTCCTGGACAAGCGCCCGGGCGATCATCACCCGCTGGCGCTCCCCGCCGGAGAGTTCGCCGACCTTCCGGAGCGCAAGCCCGCCGAGGTCGAGGAGGTCGAGCGCCGCAATCACCCGCTCCTCGTCGGCGGGGCTTACCGTCCAGTTCAGGTAGGGACGCCTCCCCATCAGGACCGTCTCAAAGACCGTCGACGATGTCTGGTTCCCGGCCGACTGCGGCACGTAGGCCATCGCCCGCGCAACCTCGCGGCGGTGCATCGCCCCAAGTTCCCTTCCTTCGAGCATCACCCTGCCGCCGCCGGGGGAGAGCATGCCATCGACACACCGGATGAGCGTCGTCTTCCCGCACCCGTTCGGCCCGACGAGCCCGAGAACCTCGCCAGCGTCCACCGAGAAGGTGATCCCCGCGAGCACCTCCCGGTCCCGGTAGGCAAACGAGAGGTCTTCGACCGAGAGCCGAACCATCAGGCACTCCTCCGGTGCAGGAAGAGGTAGATGAAGAACGGCACGCCGAGGAACGCGGTCACGATACCGACGGGGAGGACCTGCGGCGCGAGAACGCTCCTTGCGATGCTGTCGGCGGCAAGGAGGAGGAGAGCCCCCACGAGGCCGGAGGCGGGGAGAAGCGTGCGGAAATCCCCGCCGATGGCCATGCGGGTGATGTGCGGGGCCACGAGCCCGATAAACCCGATCGTCCCGGTGAAACAGATGATCACCGCGGTGATCAGGGAGGCGATCATCATCATGACCATCATCGACCGCTCGACAGGCACCCCGAGACTGGCCGCCACCTCGTCCCCCTCGGCGAGGGCGTTGAGGTCCCAGGCCCGGTAGATGAGGTAGGGTACGGTGCAGACGAGAACGAAGCTCGCAATCCCGAGTTTCGGCCAGGATGATTTGTCCACCGACCCGAACATCCAGAAGACCACCGCCTGGAGCTGTTCGGCGCTGCCGACGTACTGGAGGAGTGACGTCACCGCCGAGAAGAGGTACATGAGGGCGATGCCGGCGAGGACCATCGTCTCGGAACCGATGCCCCGGTAGCGGGCCATCCCGTAGATGGCAAACGCTGCAAGCAAGGTAAAGAGAAACGCGTTGCCGATGACGAGGTACTCGCCTCCTACGAATCCGGCACCGAGGACGATGGCGATGGATGCGCCGGTGGAGGCCGCCGAGGCGATCCCGAGGGTAAACGGGCTCGCAAGCGGGTTTCTGAGGATGCCCTGCATGACCGTACCCGCCACGGCGAGCCCGAACCCCGCAGCGACTGCAAAGAGCACCCGGTGGAGACGGTAGTCCCAGACGATGATCTCTGCCATATCCGGGGCGCTGAAGGTGCCGGGGAAGAGCCCGGCAAGGATCGCGAGGTAAGACTCGCCCACAGTGAGGTCGGCAGACCCGAGCGTGACCGCGACGCCGATGAGGATGACGAGGGCGACAAGGAGACCGCCGATAAAGAGGGCGCGAGTCTTTTTCAGCCGCGTGTATCCCTCATGCACGATGACGCTCTGTTCCATAGGCATCCCGGGGTCACGGGTAGACGAACGTCCCCTCGGACGCGAGGTCGAAGTCGATCCCCTGGAACCCGGTGAGGTAGCGCTGGTGAATGGCGTGCGGGTCGAGGTCGGCGAACCGGTCCGGGTAGAACCATTTCGCGAGGTAGGCCGTCCCGATGAAGTGCTGGGCGCCGCCGAGAATGTCCGAGTGGATGACGTAGATGCGGTTGTCCTCTACCGCGGCGATGCTCGTCCACCCGGGCCGCTGTGCAAGCGCCGTCCGGATCCCCTCGAGCGCCGCGATGTCGTGCCCCGCATACCCCCCGAACGCCAGGCCCTGGCCGGCCAGTTTGACCACGACCTCCGGGTCGGTGACGATGACTGCCTCAGGGTCGATGATGGGATACTCAGCGGTCTCGCCGGCGAAGGGGTTCATCCCCCCGGCAAGTTCCAGTTTCTCGTTGTAGCCTGAGCCGGCCGCGACGGTCTTGTAGTCGAACCAGTACTCGAAGTAGACCCGGACCCGCTCGTCAGCCGGTACACCGGCCGTGCCGTCGCGGACCCGGTCCATCGTCGAGGTGTAGAAGGACGCAAACTCGTCCCCCCGCTCGCTCTTGCCGGCCATCGAGGCGATCGTGCGGATCTCCCTGGGGTAGGTAGCGGGCTTGAAGCAGTCGAACCGGAAGACCCGGATACCGGGGCTGCTCGCCTCCAGCTTCCGCTGGATATCGTCGCATGCCGCGGTGCTGATCGTCGCGTAGAGGAAGACCGCGTCCGGCCTGACGGCGAGGACCTTCTCCATGTCGGGGGACCAGATCGACCCGACGTTTGCTTTCTCCCGGCACTCGGGGAAGAAGGTGCTCTTCTCCTTGCTGTACTTGTCGACGGCCACGACCTTTTCCATATCGAAGCCGAGCGACCGCAACGTCTCCAGGGCCTCGCCGTTAAAGGTCACCACCCGGCGCAGGGGGCGGTAGAGCGTCACCGTTCTCCCTGACGAGTCGGTGACCTCGCGGGGTCTTCCGTCCCAGCAGGCGGAGATCCAGGCGGCGTCCTGGATGTCGGTCCGGGTGAGTTCGCCTGCACCGCCCATGTAGGCGGCGTCCAGGTAGGTGAGGGCCGCTGCCGTGTACTCGGCGGGGGTGAGCACCCGGTCGCCGTCGGCATCCCCGGGAATGCCGTCCCCCGGTGCGGCCGACGCCTGGGCGGCGACGATGAGGAGAAGAGCGAGGGCGAGAAGGCAACGCCGGTTCATCGCCGACCACCTCGGCCTGACGCGAGGAGGAGGGCGGCAACCGCCGCGAGGACCGCAAACGGCGACCCGGTCTCCTGTGAGGGCGGGGGGACAGGATCCCCGCCGCCGCTCTCCACCGGCGCCTCGATACCATCCGCCGCGACGTGCGATGCGGCTACCTGCCCGTCCGATTCGCCGAGGAAGTCCTCCCACCGGCCGGTGATATCCCCGCTCCCGGAGGCGGGGGCCCTGACCTGGTAGGTTATCCTGCTATCGTTCATCACCGCAAATGCGACCTGCTGCCCCCGGGCGAGGACCCGGTCGTCCGCGAGGTCGGTCGCCACGAAGGCGTAGCCAGCCGGCAGGGTCTCGACCACCCCGCCGAGAGTCATGCCCTCGATCGAGAGCGAGACGGTGAAGACCTCACCCGCCCCGGGTTCGGCGGTCGAGAGGCTCCGGGTTACCGGGGAAGCGCAGGCCGCGGCCGGGACGACCATGAGCAGGAGGGCGATGCAGAGGAGATGGTTTGCCGGGAGACTCATCATCTGTTTTCTGTTATCGATCTGGTAATAAGAATGTTTCTGATTGTGCTAATTAGTCTGAAGATTCGGTATTCTGGAGTGTATCAGGAACGCGACGATCGCGAGCAGACTCGTCTCCCGGTAGGGGACGAGCCCCTCGTTCATCCAACGGGCCGTGGTCCAGGCATCGTAGCCGCCCCAGAACCAGATCGCCACGCCCGGAACAATCATAATGAAGAGACCGAGGAGACTTCCGAGCAGCACCAGAACACCTCGTACGAACTGCCCATTGTAGGCCTGCCCGAGGCCGTTGAAGACGAACGAGAGTCCTCCGCCGGATCAAAAGCATCTTGGCGGGAGACCCGTTCTGCCACATCGCCGTGCATGATTGTCAGGCACGCACGGCGTGGCTATCAGTCTTTCCCGGAGCAGCCCTACCGCTCAAACACCTTCTCGATCCGGACACGCCGCCCGAGCTTCGTCTCGTGCCACTCCTGCTGCTTCAGGGCCTGCTTGATGCTCCGGATCCGGTGCCGGACCCGCGTCCCGGTCTCCGCATCGATCATCTCCGTTGATGCATGGAATTGGCCTCCTGGGGTTAGCAAGGTTTGCTTTCGTGCCGGCGCCCTGCCGGCGCTGCACGAGCCCTTTATCGGGGTATTTACGAGATGCCGTGTGAGTTCGGGCCGACTCTGGATCCCCACGATGAGGGCATATCTCTCCCGCCCGGTCTTTCCTCCCGGATTCATCGAAGGGAACACCTTAGATCGGATCCATGAAGGCAGTTTTTGGAACCGGTGGAAAAATTTATCCCCCGGCGCGCCCCCTCCACCTCCGGGTGAGTTATCATACCGGAATCTGTTTATTGTAAACATTGCGGGCGAGAGTTTTCGCCGGAGCGGGGAGCCACAGGCGGAGACGCATCGTTCTGCAGCGCCGAGTGCCTGATGGCAGCAGGGAAGCAGGACCCCGGCCAGGGGGAACGCCAGCCGGAGAAATTCCTGGTCTCCGGTCGGTCACCCTGGGGCAGGTAACCCCGCTGGACGAGCGGCGCCTCTCCATGAGGTTGTGCGTAGCGGTGCAAAGACATTCACCGCCGGAGAGTGGAGACTCCGGCACGCCCGCCGGGAAGGTCTCCTCTCCCTGATCGACCTCCACTCAACACCGTCTCCTGCGAGATGAACCGGGCGATCGCCGTCCTCCCGGCC
This sequence comes from Methanoculleus sp., assembly GCA_023230425.1. Classification (GTDB taxonomy): domain Archaea; phylum Halobacteriota; class Methanomicrobia; order Methanomicrobiales; family Methanoculleaceae; genus Methanoculleus. The sequence continues at coordinate 8,992 of JALNXI010000035.1, forward strand.
CTGGTGCCGATCCCGATGCCGGTCGGGCTGATGCCCGGGATGAAGATCCCCCGCATCCCGTTCCCCCTCTACCTCTGGCGGGTGACCGTCTGGACCGTCCCGCAATGCTCGCGGTGGGCCGGGTCTTTTACAAGCCGGGTGGCCGGGGTGAGTGCGGGTGCCCCCGGGGGCAGCCTAAAAAAAGTTTGGCGGGGTTGTTCGTGCAGGCTGCCTGGTGCTTCGGGGTCACGCGTAGGGTCTGCTCCCCTGTGGAGTGGGGGAAGATCCTTGCGTGACGGCGGTAAACGATCCGGTCGCAGGGTCATACCGCAACAGCGTGCCGGTGCTTATGATGTAACCGTAGATTGTACCGTCGGCGGTCTGGATCACGAGTATGTCCGGATTATCTGGATTATAGCCGAATATCAGCCCCTGCGTTTGATCCCAGGTGATTAACGTCCCTGAGCCCGACGGGTCCTGCTGCCACAGGAGACCGTTCAACAGCTCCGGTGTATTCGATCAACAATCGGATAATCTATTACACGGTTTCTCGGGGCAGATCCTTTTATTGGCAGTGTTTGTGTAAAATAGACTATGGGATCGGATAACGAATTTAAAGTCCTGTCGTATACTGAGTTCAATACCCTGCCGGATATACGCACTCTTTCGGGAGAAGTACCTCGAGCGGTTGCCGCACAGGTAGCGTCGAAGCTGGACGTCCTTGAATTATCTATTGCTGAAAGGGTCAAAAAACTCATGAGTTTCTGGGATTACTATCATATTCTGCCTGAGAGCGTTATTAAGAAAGACCATAGTGAACGTATTCCCGAAAGCATGATGTTTGAGGTAATTCATGAGGATAGGCCGAACGATCCCGCCGATCCGAAATACGATTACCTGGTTTACCTAGAGATGTCGAAGGGTTACGGTGAAAAGAAAGAATATATCTTAAAAAAGCTCCAGAAATTCAATCCCGCTATCACTTTGATCGCGGGGGGCGAAGAAGAACTTGAAAAGTGTCCCTGCTGTGGTTACAGGACACTTGATCAACGGGGTATGTATTTTATCTGCGATGTCTGTGCCTGGGAGGACGACGGTGCCGATCGCGACGAGGAATACAGCGGCCCCAACCATATGACGCTCGGCGAAGGCCGGGACAACTTCAGGAAATTCGGGGTTTGCGACAAACGTCTGAGCGATCTCGTCGATCAAGACGGAACGACCAAATATAAACAATAATTATTTTTCGTGTCCGTTTTCTTGATCCGATCATCCGCAGTAAGAACCACCCTTTTCTAAATATCCAAAACCGCAAGATCTTTGTACTTTCCGAGAATACCCTCCATTATGCCTCTCGTTGACGGTTTCGACGACACCTCGATCCTCTCTATCGGTCATCTCGGCATTGTCGCCGGTGCCTACGACTCCCTCCAGATCGCTGATGTGATCGACGCTGCTCTCCCGAAAACCCGTCACCACCATCTCAGCCACTCTCAGGTGCTCAAAGCCATGGTTCTCAACGGTCTCGGGTTCATCGAACGTCGTCTCTACCTGTTTCCCGACTTCTTCGATGACATCGCCGTTGAACGTCTCCTCGGGGAGGGCATCACGCGGGACCACCTCAACGACGACGTGCTTGGCCGAACTCTGGACGCGATCGCTGCCTACGGCCCAACCGAGCTCTTCAACGAGATCGTCGCAACATGTCTTCTTCCGACCGACTTCGGCTCTCACTGTATCCACATCGACACCACCAACTTCAGCGTCACCGGGGCGTATGAGCCCGACCTCGATGTGGGCGAGATCGAGATCACCTACGGCCATCCGAAGGATGGCCGGTGGGATCTCAAACGGTTTGTCCTCGGGATGGCCTCGAACCAGTATGGGGTTCCGCTCTTCCTCCAGACGTTCTCCGGCAACGAATCGGACAAAGAAACGATCCTGACCATCATCCAGCACCTCAACGAGAACCTGCACTCTGATGAAAAAGTCTACCACGTGGCCGATTCAGCCTTCTACACGGCAAAGAACCTGAAAACTCTGGGGCAGCACACGTTCTGGATCAGTCGTGCCCCGGTCACGATCAAGGAAGTGCAGGACCTGGTCCAGACCGAGGATCCGCTTTTGCCGTGTACCGACGACCGCTACAGTTATCAGGAGCATTGCAGCGAATATGCCGGGATCCGGCAGAAATGGGTGCTGTATCGGTCGGTCCCGATGTATGAACGGGAGGAGAAGACGTTCGAGAAGAACCTGGCGAAGAGCCTGGATCAGACGCGGACATCTCTCCGAAAACTCTGTTCCCGGGAGTTTGCCTGTGAACCGGATGCCCGTATGGCAGCCGAGATCTGGCTCAACAAGCATCCGCGATACCAGTTCCGTAACCTTGACATCGCCACGATCACCCGCAAGCAGGAGAAGAAACGGGGGAGGCCGAAGAACGGGGAGCCGGTCCAGGTGTCGTACAAGATTACAGCGGAGATCGATCACAACCCTGCGGTTCTTGCCGAGGAACGGCGGATCCTCGGGAGGTTTGTCCTGGCAACGAACGATCTGGAGTTGTCAGCCGACGAACTGCTCGCCAACTACAAAGGGCAGGGGGCGGTGGAACGCGGGTTTCGGTTCTTGAAGGATAAGTCGTTCCGGGTCGCAGAGGTCTTTTTGAAGAAGACGTCCCGGATCCAGGCGCTGGCGATGGTGATGGTACTCTGTTTGTTCATGTACGCGCTCACGGAGTTCCGGCTGCGGCGGGAACTGGAGCGAACCGGCGAGATGGTG
>JALNXI010000389.1 GCA_023230425.1 Methanoculleus sp.
CCTCGAGTTCGCTCTCGGGGTCGAGGTGCTCGAGGATGGTGCTGAACATGAACCGGTCGCACTGGGCCTCGATGAGCGGGAAGGTCCCTTCGGCCTCGTGGGGGTTCTGGGTGGCGATGACGAAGTAGGGGTCGCCGAGCGGGTAGGTGGTCCCGTCGATCGTCGCCTGGCGTTCGCTCATTGCCTCAAGAAGCGCGCCCTGGGTCTTCGGGGTCAGGCGGTTGATCTCGTCGACCATCAGGAAGTTCGTGAAGATCGGACCTTTCTGGAGAACAAACTCGTTCTTCGTCCGGTCGTAGACCCGGACACCGATGATATCAGCCGGCTGGAGGTCGACGGCCCCCTGGACCCTCTTGAAGTCGTAGTCGATGAGGCGTGCGATGATCTTGCAGATGGTGGTCTTGGCCGTCCCGGGGACCCCCTCGATGAGGAGGTGGCCGCCGCTGATCATGCTGATGAAGATCTCCTCGATGAGGGTCCGGTTCCCGACGACTACCTGCTGGGCAATCAGCCGGATATCTTCGTAGGCGTATGCGATCGCTTCGATACGTTCTGTCAGGTTGTCACTCATCTCTCTTCCTCCCGAACCGGTAGGCCACCGGCAGGACGGCCAGGGCGGCGAGGGCCGCCGCGGCCAGTGGCGTCTCCTGTATCCATAGTCTTGTGTTGATGATCGGGTTAGCGGTGCCGGTCCTGCTGTGGACGCCGTCGATCTGGACCGACTGAAGGTTGTCGATGAACTCCGGGTTCTCGGCGAGCATGGCGTTGATGAAGAGGCTCGGGTCGCCAAGCACGGTGAGGTTGCCTTCCTTCGCGCAGACGATCGCGGTCCCGAAGGTCTCGCTGGCGGTGATCCTGCCATCGCCGTCGGTGTCGTCCCAGGTGAGGACCGACGTCTCGAGGAGGGGCTCGCCCCCCTCGACCGCCGCGGGGCGATTGACCCGGATGGTCTCGATCCCGGCAAAGAGGCTCGCGTTCCCGGTGACCTGGACCCGGAAGAGCCCGGGGTCGGTGTGGTCGCGCTCCAGGCTCGAGAGGTTCCCCGGCCGGACTCTTATTCTGCTCCCGAGGTCGGCGAGGAGCGGGTTCGCTGCCCCTTCTTCGTCGGCGATGAGGATCTCTCCGCCGTTATCAAGGAACGCCCGGCAGTAGCTGACCTCTTCGGGGGTGAAAGGCTGATCGGGCGCGAGGATGAGGAGAGTTACGCCGGGTTTGAGGTCCCGGAGGTCCTCCCCGGCGAAGCCCGATGTGCCGTTCCAGCCGGTGTTGTAGCGGCTGTACTCCTCCGTCGTGGTTGTCACGTGGACGTAGGCGGCGGCGCCGGCAAGGAGGAGGATGAGGAGGACCGCCCAGGCCTCACGCTGCAGTCTCGTCACCCCCGAGGGCAACTTTTTCCATCGCGCGGAGTTCTTCCTCCGACGGCGTCTCGCCGGCATACCGGATCCGCTCATAGCGCTCGAAGAACCCGGCGTGGGCCGGGGCGATGCGGGCGCAGTCCCGCGGGGTCTTCGTCTCTGCGAGACCGAGCCGGGCACGGAGTGTGCGGAAGAGGACGGTCGCGGCGTCGCGGGGGGGGAGGCCCGCGACCTCGACCCGTGGCGGGGTCTCGACGACCTCTTCTACAACATCCACCATCCCGGGTGGTTCTGTGAGGGGGCTCTCCTCCGGCCGGCGCCGCCGGAGGTACCACCCGACGCCGAGGGCGGCCGCGCCCGCCGCGATGAACGGGAGGGGGGAGAGCCCTTCGCCCCGGACGGTGACCGTCTCCGCCGGGCTCTCGGAGGCGTTTAAGGGGTAGCCCGCACCGTGGAACTCCGCCTTGAGGGTGTGCTCCCCGGCGGGGAGGACGATCTCCTTTCTGTAGGTGCCGTTGTTGTCGGTCTCGGTCCCGATGAGGGTGCCGTCATCGACCCGGAGGAGGACCGGGGCGAGCGTGACCGGGCGGTCGTCCTCGGTCGTGAGGTTCCCGGTGCAGGCGACGGTCGTCCCGTTCACCTCCGCGAGGGCGAGGGTGATCGCGGTGTTCCCGGGGAGGATCTCGAACGTCGCGACGGTGGAGTAGACCAGGCCTGCGGTCGCGTAGGCAAGGTGCGATCCTGCGAGGACCCGGCCGACCCGGTAGGGGTAGGCGTAGCCGCCGCTCTCATCGAGGGTGACGGTTTCTGCGATCCGGCTGTCGACGTAGACCTCGACGGGAGCTCCCGGCGTTCCGCCGGCGTGGGTTCCACCGATCAGGAGGGTGTCCCCGTAGCGCCCTTCGTCCGGGGTGACCGTGATACCGAGGGGGGATCTCGGGGCGCTCCCGCCGCCGATCTCCTCCCGCCAGTCGTCCGCGGCGTTCGCGACCTCCGCGAAATCCTCGACGCTCTCCCGGTAGGGGGTGGCGTTCACGTCGTAGTGTTCGGCGATCTGGATCGTCTCGGTCTCTCTCTTCGCGTAGGCGGAGAAGCCCTCCCGCATCTTCTGCCGGAGGGCCTCGCCCTCGTAGATGACGGCCATGTGCCGGTCGTCGTCGCCCCGGACCTCGACCTC
>JALNXI010000390.1 GCA_023230425.1 Methanoculleus sp.
CCACCCTCTGCTACTTTGTACAGAACGGTTACTGCATCTACGACGACATCCACCGTGAGAGTGTTCCCGGAATCGAGCGCTTCGGTCGCCTCGTCGATACCGATAACCCTCTTCCCCTCTCCTACGTCGAGATGCTTGCCGTTGCCGAGTGCACCGCCGAACTCTCCACGTCGTGCTACGCGGGCGCGCTGATGCTCCAGGCGATGGGACTTGGGGGGTGGATGTTCGACGGTATGAACCCGCTCTCGGTGCTCGGCGCAAGCGGCGACCCGGAGGTCCCGGGGCTGGGGTTCCGGTACGACACCGACGAACGCTGGCCGTTGCCGAACCCGACCGGACTTTCCGGGGTGTTCGAGGGGTTCTGCCCGCCCCACTATCCGGATATGCAGAGCCCTGTTACGGCGTTCGTCCACCGGAAGTTCGGGGAGGAGGGACCGTTCCATCCCGGGACCCCGGGCCCCTGGAAGGAGAGCGGGCTTGTGCGGGGCAGCGCGGAGGTGCACGGCGAGGAGTTCATCGCGTGCGTCTCGACAATGGCGCAGTACGTCTACGACCGGTTCGGCAAATTTCCGGGCACCGTGCCCTCGATCTTCCTGGTCACCTACCTGCAGGCCCATCACCTCGATCTTGCGTTTTACGACCGGTTCTTCAAGGAAGGGGCATACCTGCGTACCCACGCGGAGCATATGGCGCACTGGCATGGGGAGAACCCAAAAACCGGGACCTGACGTCAACCGTGCTGTATTTAAGGCAACGGGGAGAACGTGGTCAGAAAGAAGGTTTCAAGTGCTCATATCTGTCGTACTCGCACACCCCCACCGGGGAAGCTTCAACCATGCAATAGCGGAGACGGTCATCGCCGCCCTCAAGGAATGCGGGCATATCGTTGCATTCCATGACCTCTATGCCGAGAACTTCGACCCCCTGCTGCCGTACGACGAGATACCCCGTGACGCACCGCTCCCCCCGTCCATTGCTGCGCACTGCGTAGAGATTGCCTCCGCCGACGGTCTTGTGGTGGTTCACCCGGACTGGTGGGGGATGCCTCCTGCGATCCTGAAAGGCTGGATCGACCGGGTCCTGCGTCCGGGCGTCGCATACCGTTTTCTCGAAGAAGATGGCGGGGAAGGCGTTCCGGTGGGCCTGCTCAGGGCGAAAGCGGCGCTCGTCTTCAATACCTCGAACACCCCTGGTCAGAGGGAGCTTGAGGTCTTCGGCGATCCCCTCGAACGGCTCTGGAAGGACTGTATCTGCGCGTTCTGCGGGATCCCGGTCGTTCACCGCCGGATGTTCTCTGTTGTGGTCACGAGCACCGACGGGCAGCGCAGGGCCTGGCTCGACGAGGCGCGGAGGCTGACCCGCGAGGTATTCCCGCCGGATTCAGCCTGAGGCAGCCCGGAAACATTTTTTACTTATTCTCCGTATTGATGAATGAGGAAGGAGAATGGACTTTTCCGACTGCGTGAAATTTGCAAACGAAAACCCCGTGACCCACATTGCGACCATGGATGGCGACCAGCCCCGGGTCCGGGCGTTTGCCATGTGGTTTGCCGATGCGACCGGGTTCTACTACCACACCGGAACCCCGAAGGCCGTCTGGCGGCAGCTCGTGAAGAACCCGAAGGTCGAACTCTGCTTCTACGCGCCCGGCGATGCAGGGAAGATGATGCGGGTCGCGGGAGAGATCGAGTTCATCGATGATGCGGCCTTAAAAGAGCGGCTCGTAAAAGAGCGCCCGTGGCTCCTCCAGATCGGGGTCTCCGGGCCGAGCGACCCCAAACTCGCCGTCTTCCGCGTGGCCCACGGCGAGGCGTATGTTTGGACCATGGAATACAATATGCGGGAAGCCGAGGCCCCCCGGGTCAGGTTCTAGGCGTGCAGGGAGTGAATACCCCTATCTTCCCGCGCCTCCTCCGGACCTCTCCGGCACTCCCTCGACGTCCTAATAATGTCTCCGGAGGAACCTGCGGACCTTCTCCGACTCGATCCATCCCTGGTCGAGCCGGTCGATGAGAGCGTTGATGACGGCCGCCTGCCGGACGATCTCTGCCGAATCCGGTGAATCGCCCATACCGGCGAGTCCTGTGATCACCTGCAGGGGCTGGCGGACCTCGTCGCCGAGGGTGGCGAACTGTTTGATATTTTGTTCGATCCGGTCGAACGAAGTCCTCCGGATCTCCTCGATCCTTCTGCGCTCCGAAATGTCGCGGGAGATCGAGAGGACGGTTGTCTTTCCCTGCAGGGGAAAGTGGAGCGAGTTGATCTCGACCGGAACCCGGCTCCCCTCTTTCGTGACATGCTCGCTCTCGTAGAGGATCCGGTCGCTCAGCCGGAACTGCTTCAAGAGCGCGAGGACCACACCGATCTTCTCCGGGGGGACGATATCGAGCGGCGACAGCCCCAGCAGCTCGCTGCGGGAGTAGCCGAGCCGCCTGCAGGCGACCTCGTTCACCTCGACGAACCGTGTCGGCACGGACTCCGGAGAGAGCTCGAAGACGAGGATAGCGTCGTTCCCCTTGTCAAAGAGCGTC
>JALNXI010000036.1 GCA_023230425.1 Methanoculleus sp.
CATGGTGACGAGCGGGGCCGCCGATGCCCCGACGATGCCGTATGCCGGGATGAGGAAGAGGTTTAACCCGATGTTCGCGGCAACCGCGACTGCCGTCACCCGGAACGAGTCTTTCGGCCGGTCGAGGGCGTTTAAGCACATCGTCTGGAGGAACATGAAGACGTGGGCTACCTGGACGAGCAGGAGGAGCGCGAGAGCCCCCGCCCCGGCGGTGGCCGATGCCGTGTAAAAGAAGTAGAGGAGCCGTTCGCCGAGGATCCAGCCCCCGAAAACAACCGGGATCGCAAGGAGGAGCGAGTAGGTGAAGGCCCGGGCGAGCGCGCGCTCCACCGAAGAGAGGTCATCCTGCTTCCCCCAGTAACTGACCTTCGGGTAGAGAGTGGTATGGAGCGCTATGGTGACGAACGTCGCAATCGAGGTGAGCTGGAGCGCCACACGGTAGATGCCGACGTCTGCCTCGGTCATGAAGTGGCCGATCATGATGGTGTCGGCGTACGAGAAGACAAGGTAGCCGCTTGCGCTGAGGAACGTCCAGACCGAGAAGGCGAGGAGGCTCTGGATGTGGGAGCGACGGAACGGCGCCGGCTTGAGGTCGAGGAACCGGAAGTTGAAGAGCCCTGATGCGAGGAGCCCGGCAACGAACCCACCGGCGAGCCCCGCAACCCCGTAGCCGAGGACGACCGCAACGACCTGGACGACTATCCGGACCAGGGTGTCGAGCAGGCCGCCGATCTGGTTGATACCGACCTTCCCGGTGCCGTAGACGCTGTTTGATGCGATGTTCGTGAAGACGCTGACGACCAGAGCGACGACCAGCCAGGGGAGCATTCCTGATGAGGTAAGGTCGGTGAGGTACGGCTGCGCGATGAAGAGAAAGCCCACCGAGACGGCGAGGAGCATCACCCGGAGGAGGACAAACGCGGTGAAGTATGCATCCTGGTCCTCCCCTTCGCTGATCCTTTTCACCGCGGCGCCCCCGAACCCGCCGTCCCCGATCAGGTTGAAGACGCTGAAGTAGGCGACAAAGAGGAAGTAGATGCCCAGCACGGATAGACCGACGGTATGGGTAAAGTACATCGTGGAGAGGAACCCGATCGCGGTAAGCCCGATCGTCGAGCCGAGGCTGATGAGGCTCTGGCGCTGGACGGGGTCAACGCGCATGACACGGGCAAGATACCCGGAGGGCCGGAACACAAGCATTGGTTTCGCCGGGAAAGGCCTTATTCATTTTGAACCATAACGAGCGAGACAGCCGTGATCCGGCAGGCCTCCCTATTCCGGAACGAGGGGACACCCCTTCACGATAACGTCATGACAGAGCGATGCTAATGTATACTACTATTATCATCCGGGGCTCCCAGGTGAGCGTACGTGCATACTATCGGCGGTGAAATCTTGGACGTAGGGGTAATCGGTGTCGGAGTGATGGGCAGGAACCATGCCCGCGTGTATTCGGAGTTGAAAGCGGTGGACTCGCTCTACCTGTACGACCTCAACGGGAAGGCGGCCGGCGACCTTGCCGCAACGTTCGGGGCAACGGCCTCCCCGACCGTTGAGGCTCTGCTCAAAAACGTGGATGCGGTGAGTGTCTGCGTCCCGACGCCCTATCACTTTGGGGTTGCGGAGACGGTCCTTGATGCAGGAGTGCCGCTCCTCATCGAGAAGCCCATCTGCGCGACTGCGGAAGAGAGCCGGCGGCTTATCGGAAAGATACCCGACGGTCTCGTCGCCGGCGTCGGGCACATCGAACGGTTCAACCCGATCGTCCCCGAGATCAAAAAGATCGTCCGGGATCCTCTCTACATCGAGATGAAGCGGCATAACCCGGCCTCTGCCCGGGTGAGCGGCTCCTCGGTCGTCGAGGACCTGATGATCCACGACGTGGATATCATGCGTAACGTTCTCATCCCTGAGGGGGCCTACCGCCTCGCCGGCAGCGGCAACCAGGATGTCTGCAGCGCTCTCTTCTCCTTCGACGGTACCCCGGTTTACCTCTCTGCGAGCAGGAAATCTTCGAAGAAGATCCGTATGATCTACATCGAGGAGGAGGAGTTCACCGTCGAGGGCGACTTTATGGCCCAGGAGATCTACATCCACAGAAAGCCCGGGCAGTATGCGGTCGAGGATGAGCGCTACGTTCAGGAGAACATCATCGAGAAGGTGCTCGTGAACAAGCAGGAGCCACTGAAACTCGAACTCTCGACGTTCCTCGACTGTGTGGCCCGGGCGCGGGAGTTCCCGGTCAGCCCCGCGCAGGCGCTGCTGAATATGGAGATCTGCGAGGATGTCGCGCGGTGTTTCTCGGCGTAAGGATGGTTTTTGCATGAGTACGAGATTACAATCGATCATCAACGCCAGAGGCCCGATCCGGAAGATCGGCGTCGTCGGGATGGGCTACGTCGGCATTCCCGCCGCGGTGCTCTTTGCGGATGCGCCGGAGTTCGAGTTTGTCTGTGGCTTCCAGCGGGATTCTCCGTCTTCCGGCTACAAGATCGCCATGCTGAACCGGGGGGAGTCCCCCCTCAAGGGTGAGGAGCCGGGCCTCGAGGATCTCCTCGGGAAGGTCGTCGGTGCGGGGAAGTTCCGGTGCACCTCCGATTTTTCGGAGATTGCGGCGTGTGACGCGGTAACCCTTGCTATCCAGACCCCGTTTAAAGATCCAAAAGACCTCATCCCTGATTTCTCGGCCCTGACCGAGGGGCTCCGCGCGGTGGGGAGGCACCTCACCGAAGGAACGCTCGTGGTGCTTGAGTCGACGGTCACCCCCGGCACGACCGCCGGGATGGCCCGTGAGATCCTGGAGGCGGAGTCGGGACTCGTCGCCGGGGAGGAGTTCTGCCTGGCGCACGCGCCGGAGCGGGTGATGGTCGGGCGGCTGCTCCGGAATATCCGGGAGCACGACCGGATCGTCGGCGGGATCGACGATGTCTCGACCCGGCGGGCGATGGAACTCTACCAGCCGGTGCTGGCGACCGGAACGATCATCCCGATGACCGCGACCGCGGCCGAGGTGACGAAGACCGCCGAGAACGCCTTCCGCGACCTCCAGATCGCCGCCGCAAACCAACTGGCGCTGCACTGCGAGGCGATGGGCGTCAACGTCTACGACGTCCGGGCGGGGATCGACTCCCTCAAGGGGGAGGGGATCACCCGGGCGGTCCTCTGGCCGGGCGCCGGTGTCGGGGGGCACTGCCTCACGAAGGACTCCTGGCACCTGGAACGGGGGGCACAGGTCCTCGGGGGCGACCTCTGGTACCCGCACGGGGCGGAGTCGATCTTCGGCGTCGCGCGGAAGATCAATGAGTTCATGCCCCGGCACATGGTCCACCTGACCCTCGAGGGGCTCAAGCGGGCAGGGAAGTCTCCGGAGGGCGCGAACGTCGCGCTCCTCGGGTGGGCGTTCATCCAGAACTCGGATGATACCAGGAACACGCCGGCGGAGCCCTATCTCGCGGCTATGGAGGACGCAGGTGCCATGGTCAGGGTCCACGATCCGTTCGTGAACGACTATCCAGGTATCAAGGTCTCGCACAACCTGGACGCGATCCTCGCGGGAGCGGATGTCGTCACCGTCTTCACCGGCCACCACCACTACGCCTCCTTTGAGGCGGCGCGGGTAAAGGAACTCTCGGGCCGGGAGCACCCGATCATCGTCGACGGCAGGAACGTCGTCGACCCGGATGCGTTCATCCGGGCGGGCTTCATATACAAGGGCATCGGCCGGGGCGACAAAAACAGTCACCCGATTGTCCAGATCCGGCGGTAAGCATGAAGATCGTATCGATCGTCGGCGCCCGGCCCCAGTTCATCAAGTGCGCTCCGGTCTCCCGGGAACTCAGGAAGGAGCACGAGGAGATCCTCGTCCACACCGGCCAGCACTACGACCACGGCATGTCGGAGGTCTTCTTCGAGGAACTCGCTATCCCGAAGCCCGACTACAACCTCAACATCGGCTCCGGGACCCACGGCCACCAGACCGGGGCGATGCTCGGGGCGATCGAGGACGTCCTCGAAGAGGAGGAGCCCGACGTCGTTCTGGTCTACGGCGACACAAACTCGACCCTCGCCGGCGCTCTTGCGGCGGCAAAACTCCACATCCCTGTCGCCCACGTCGAGGCGGGGCTCCGGAGTTTCGATCGCCGGATGCCCGAGGAGGTGAACAGGGTGCTCACGGACCATTGCTCGGACCTCCTCTTCTGCCCGACGGAGACGGCGGTCAGGAACCTCGCGGCCGAGGGGATCATGGAGGGCGTCTTCCTTGTCGGGGACGTGATGCTTGATGCGATGGAGTACAACCGCGCTGTTGCTGAAGAGCGCTCCCGGATCCTTGAGGATGTCGGGGTTCGGCCCGGGGAGTACCTCGTCGTCACCGTCCACCGGCCGTCGAACACCGACAGCCGGGAGAACATGGCCGCCATCATCGGCGCGCTTGGGGAGGCCGGGATACCGGCCGTCTTCCCGGTCCACCCCCGGACGCGGCGCTACCTCGGCGAATACGGCCTCCTTACGGATATGCCGGAGAATGTTCGGGTCACCGAACCGCTCGGCTACCTCGACATGATCCGCCTGATGGCGCATGCGGCAAAGATCCTCACCGACTCCGGCGGCGTCCAGAAGGAGGCCTACATGCTCGGCGTGCCCTGCATCACGCTCCGGGAGAACACCGAGTGGGTCGAGACGGTGGAGGCGGGGTGGAATGTGCTTGTGGGAGCCGATCGGGGGGAGATCGTCGCGATGATCCGGGGGTTCGCTCCTGCAGGGGACCAGCCACCGCTCTTCGGGGATGGCCGGGCCGCCCCCGGGATCGCAAAGGTTATTCGATCCGGAGATACTATCAGCCGCCCCGGCGTGTAGGGGGTGCGCACCCCTCCGCGGCGAGGGAGGTGCGGGCTTCTGGCAGGCGGCAGACCGGTTGTTTCGGTAGTTATTCCTCTCTATAACAAGGCCCCGTACATAGGGCGTGCGGTCAGGTCGGTGCTTGCCCAGACCGAGCAGGAATTTGAAGTTATCGTCGTCGACGACGGCTCAACCGACGGGGGCGCGGCAATCGTCGAGCGCTTTGCAGACTCCCGGATACGCCTGATCGCACAGGAGAACCAGGGAGCCCCGGCTGCACGTAACCGGGGGATCCGGGAGTTGGGGGCAGATATCGTAGCATTCCTGGATGCAGACGACGAATGGCACCCTGCTTTTCTTGAGACGGTCCTCGACCTGTGCAGGCGCTACCCCGGGGCCGGGGCTTATGCAACGGCCTACACGATCTACAATCCCAACGGCGGCAGGCGGGTTGCCTCGATTGCGGCCGTGTCTCCGGCCCCCTGGAGTGGGCTGCTCCCGAGCTACTTCCGGTCTGCAGCCCTCGGCGAGCCGCCGGTCAGTGCTTCCTCGGTGGCAATATCGAGAGGGGTCCTGGAGGAGATGGGGGGATTTGCCGAAGGTCACTGGTGGGGTGAGGACGTGGACCTCTGGGGCAGGATTGCATTCCGCTACCCGATCGCGTTCACCTGGAGGATTGGTGCGGTTTATCATACCGACGTGGTCTGCCGGGCCTGTACCAGGGTCCAGCCTGTCCCCGAGAACCCGTTCGTCGCCTCGGCACGGCACGCGATCGAACGCGGGCTGATACCTCCGGGGATGCTTGACGACGTGCTGGAGTATGTTGCCGCAAAACAGCTGCAGACCGCAGCGCGGAACATCCAGGCCGGGCGTCCCGACCTCGCGCGGGCCAACCTGGCCTGGTGCCCGACCCGGATGTATCGCCGGCAAAAGATCGCATACTCTCTTATGGCGCTCATACCAGCCCCGTGGTACCGCCGCTACCGTCATATGAAAGCAGCCCTCACCGGGCAGCACTGAAAACTCTTATCTGCTCCGGCCGCCTTATCCTTGGCGATGGCTCCCGAGAACGGTGACTACCTGGTGCTCTTCACCACATCCTATCCCTTCAGCAGGGTCGTGGAGTCGTTCCTTGACCGGGAACTCCCGCACCTCTCCCCGGCGTTTGATACCGTCACGCTCGTCCCGCGCCTCTACCCACAGCCCGGCGAGAGGCTCGACCGGTCGCTCCCGGAGAACGTATCAACTGAGGCCTCCATCATGCACGATGCGCAGGGAGAGAGCACGGCAGCCTACTATCTGCACCTCATCTTCTCATCGCTCGCATCACCGGAGTTCTACGCCGAGTTCAGGCGAAACTACCGGCCCATGCTTCACCCGGCCGGGATGCGCAAGGCGCTCGGCTACCTCGGCATCGCGCTCGACGTCCGGGACTGGGTCGCACGGAGGGTCGAAGAGGGGCTGCTCGATCCCGCCCGCACGCTCCTCTACACCTACTGGTTCGACGGCACCGCGCTCGGCGCCGTGCTGGCAAAGAGAGATTTTCCGGAGATCCAGTGCGTCTCGCGGGCGCACGGGTATGACCTCTACGCTGAACGCTACATCCCGCCCTACATGCCGTTTGAGGAGGCCAGAGCCTGCTCCCTTGACCGGGTCTACCCCGTCTCGGAGCACGGGAGACGATATCTTTCAGCCCGTTATCCCTCATGCGCATCCGGCTTCCGGGTGGCCAGGCTCGGCACGGGAGACCCCGGGTTTCTCACATCCCCATCCGGGGACGGGGTCTTCCGGGTCGTCTCCTGCTCCCACATCATTCCGATAAAACGCATCGATCTCCTGATCAGGGGCCTTGCGGAGGCAGGCCGGATGCAGCCAGACCGGGAGTTTGAGTGGGTGCACATCGGCGGAGGGCCGTTACAGGCGGAGGTTGAGGCCTACGCTGATACAACGTTGCCCGGAAACGTCAGCCACCGGTTCACCGGGTACCTCGCGAACGCCGCCGTCCTGGAGCATTACCGGCAGAGCCCCGTCGACGCCTTCGTAAACGTCAGCGAGTCCGAGGGCGTCCCGGTCTCGATTATGGAAGCAGAGAACTGCGGAATCCCGGTGATCGCGACGGCTGTGGGCGGGATCCCGGAGATCGTCTCCGGCGCTACGGGCATCCTTCTCCCGGAGAACCCGGAGCCCCGGGATATCGCAGAAGCCATCGGCAGAATCGCTGCCGACCCCGATGGCGCCCGTGCGATGCGCTCGGCGTGCAGGGAGAACTGGGAGCGCCGCTACAACGCGGACCGGAACTTCAGCGCCTTTGCCGGCGCGCTGCAGGCTCTCCTGCAGCAATCATCACATCCGCTGGCCGTCTGAGAAGAGCGCCAGAAACTTCGCCGCACTCTTCTGCCACGTAAACCGCTCATCAACGGTCCTCTTCGCGTTTGCTCCAAGACTCCGGGCTACATCCGGGTTCTCCAGCAGGTAGTCGATCTTTCCGGCGATCTCCGCCGGCTCAGGGAGTACGAGGATGCCGTTCTCCCCATCCCGGATCGCCTCCGGGATCCCGGCCACCGGGGTTGCGACGATGGGTTTGCCCATGGCCATCGCCTCAAGGAGCGCTATCGGCAACCCGTCCCCGAGGGTGATGTGCGTGTAGATATCACAGAGCGAGAGCGGCACAGAAGGGTTCTCGATATCTCCCGTGAAGGTTACGTGCCCGGATATCCCTTCGGCGCGTGCGAACTCCTCCACTTCCGGGGAAAAGATGCCCCTCCGTGTCGCGATAAGGACGATCTCCGGATACTTTTCTTTGAGGAGGTTGACGGCACGGATGAGGTGTTTCAGGCCTTCGGCCTTGTACTTCAGGGCAGTCAGGCCAAGGGCGAGCAGCACCGGCCGGCGGTCCCCGATACCGAACCGCTCGCAGAACGCGGCAACCTCCCCGGGGGTCACCGTGGCAATCTCAGGGGCCCCCGCGTAGGTTATCTCGGTCCTCGGGAACTCCAGGTTCCAGACCTCGACGGTTCTCTCCCTGAGCCGCTCCGATACGAAGGTTACGTGGTCGCACCGGTTGAGGAGGGCCTGGTAGAAGAGCCGGAACCGGTCCGTCAATGCCTCTTCAGGCTCGGTATGGAACGTCTGGACAACAGTGCAGCCGCGGAGGAGTTTGTAGGCGACCGCAGGGAAGAGGCAGTGCCAGCCGCCGTGAACGCTGATGACGTCCGGCCTGTAGTCCCGCAGGGCGGAGAGCGACCGCACCGCAAAGAGCCGCTGGCCTGCCGGGATGCAGACCTCGCCGGGATCGCTCCCCTCCCTGAATATGACCTGTACATCGGCGCCGCTCGCAGCCAGTTCCCGGACCAGATTCTGCAGGTAGACTTTGATGCCGCCGCCCTGACTCTCTTTCCAGTAGTTGGTGATGAGCGCGACCTTCATGCGACCGGGGTTGATGAGTGGCGCGTCGCTATATCAACCTTTGCGCACCCCGGAGAGGGGACGGGCAGAACGCTGCTCATGCTGTCGCGGCAGACCCCCGGTTGTCTACCTGTTTTCTCGGGCGACTATCCTCGCCTCTCGCGTCCGGCGGCACCGGCATCCATTTGAGAGTAATTATAAATACTCAGCCCATAAATGGGGGGCCGTTCAGCCTATCTCGTTCGTGTCCGGGCAGGGAGGTCTGAACCCTGACCTATGCGTATCTGCATGCTCACCACAACCCACCGGCCTCATGACGGACGGATATTCGAGAAAGAGGCGAAGAGCCTTGCGAAGGAGCACGACGTCACGATCATCGCCCCTTCGGATGCCGGGGGTGTCGGAGAGGACGGGGGCGTGCGGGTCGTCGCCGTCCGGAGACCCGCATCGAACCTCCTTCACCCGGTGACGCTCTGGCGGGCGTTTCGGGCGTGCTGGGGCGAGGAATGCGACGTTATCCACTGCCATGAGCCGGATGCCCTCCTGATCGCCCTCCTGCTGAAGGCAGTGAGTGGCCGGAAAGTCGTCTACGACATTCACGAGCACTGGCCGAGCGAGATCCCGTTCGACCTGGGCCTCCCGAACACGACTGCTCTCACCCGCTTCCTTGAGCACCTGCTCTCGCCGCTTGAGCTCGGGCTCGCCCGGTTTGCCGATGCGAAGATTGCCGTCAGCGAGAGCGTCGCGGAGCGGTTCAGGGGGAACGGAAAAGAGCCCGTGATCATATCCAACTTCTCGGTCGCCGATTCGGTACCACCGGCGCCACAGGCGGGGAGTGGGCGCAGCGTGATGTACATGGCCGGAAACATGCAGTTGTTCCACGGCATCCGGGAGTGCATCAGTGCAATGTCGAAGGTGACGGCGAAGTATCCCGATCTCTCCCTGACGCTCGTCGGGAACGTTCGTGAGGATATCGGTGCGATTGCGGCGAAGACGGAACCAAGGCCGGAGATTACGCTGACCGGCTATCTCCCCTACCGGGAGATGTACGAGACTCTGCGCGCGGGGTGCATCGGCCTCCTCGTCTTTCAGCCCGATTACTACAACGCCTACATCGGCCTCCCGAACAAGCTCTTCGATTACATGCTCTGTGGCCTCCCTGTCGTTGCGAGCGATTTTCCCGAGATCCGCAAAGTGGTCGGCGAGGCAGAGTGTGGGGTGCTCGTCGACCCGACCGACCCGGACGCGATCGCGGAGGCGATCGTTTCCCTGATGGAGCACCCTGAGGAGGCGCGGAGGATGGGGGAGAACGGACGGAGGGCGGTTCTTGAGCGGTATAACTGGGGAAAGGAAGAGGCGAGATTGCTGAGCCTGTACCGGTCCCTGAACGGCTCAGGGATGGCTTGACGATACAGTCTGAATAGGTGTAACTACCTCTTCTGTTACTTTATCTGGTTCGTGGTATTGGCGGATCGCCGTATCGTAGATGCGAAGGATGTCTCCTGCTATCCTGTTCCATGAAAACTTCTCCGCGAACAGGAGGATCTCCTCAGGATTCCAGTCATTCTCCAGCCCGATACGGATCTTCTCTGCGAGATCGCCTTCGTCGCCGGGCTGACAGAACAGCCCGTGCCTCTCAGAGACGATGATCTCCCTGCTTCCGGGGGTATTTGTTGCAATGACGGGCTTTCCGCAGGCCATGGCTTCGATCTGGACGATCCCGAAACTCTCGTTCAGGCTCGGAAGAACAAAGAGGTCGCATGCGTTCATCCAGACCGGTATCTCATTGTGGGGTTTGTTTCCGGCCATCAGCACATGTTCCGACAGGCCTTCATCGACGATCTGCTGCTCCAGTGCCGCTCTCTGCGGTCCGCTGCCGACGATGACACAGAGCAGGTCCGGGTATTCCCGGACGATAGTTCGGATTGCCGAGATGAGGTGGCGGTGGCCTTTGATGACTTCCAGGTTCCCGACGGAGAGAACGATGCGTCGGTCTTCCGGCAGCCCGAGTTCTGTTCTGCAGGCCCTGCTGTCCATCGGCCGGAAGATTGTGGAGAAGCCGTTTGAGACCCGGAGGACCTTCTCGTTGTAGTTTTTCAATGTGGGTATATCGCAGGTGTTTGCTCTCAGCACCGCATCTGAGTTCAGCCAGGCCTTCTGGATCAGGGGGTGATCCATATTGTTCTCTTCAGACAGCCATGCCGGGTCCTCGTGGATCGTCGTGATGACCGGGATCTTCAGTTTTTCCTTCAGCGCCACGCCGATATAGGCCGACGGCCACGTAAAATGGGCGTGGATCAGGTCAAATCTCTTTCCCAGATTCTTGAGCAGGCGCTCCACGACGTAGGGCCGAGTGTCAAAGGACAGTTTCGATCTGTTCGTGATTCCCGGGAGAGGGAGGCACCTCGGAAGGAAGAGGCAGCGCGGATAGAATACTGAGATGTTATCATACTGGTAGTCCCTGCAGAGCCGGTCGTTCGGCATGACCCGTCCGGAAAAGAGAACGGGTGCCACTACGACGATCTCCTGGAAATACGGTTTTATCGTATCGACATAGTTTTTTATGAAGATGCCGCCGATATACGTATCTGTCAAATCAGGGTAATCGGGCGTGATGATTAAGAGATTGCGCTTCATGCTATCTATCCGCAGGTGTTGGGCCTCATCGAGTTCATTGGATACAAATGCCGTATTACTGATCCTTATCAAGTAACTCTCTTTATTTCTGTTGTAAAATATGTTTTTGATCGGGTTTTTGAGGGATTGACTGGGGCATAACGTTATCAGTCGGATCCGTCGGCTGATACAGGACCCTGGCATCCGGCCGACGATCGGCAGAGTATCTACATTAATCGGCCTTGTGCCGGTACTGCTGCTCGGGGATTGAGGGCCGGCCCCTTCTACCGTGCCAGCACCAGCAGGGAGTATCCACCGAATATCCTCACGGTCAGGTCACTGTGAAGAGGGAAACAGATTCGCCGTGGTATGCGGAGAAGATCGTCTTTCCATCCGTGTCCGCGCGAAACCAGATAGCCGGACGTGTAGCGAGTATCGAGAACATCATAGCCAAGGTCGCCGAAGACCTGCAGGAGTATGTCCTTCGTAAAGTAATGTAGATGGCCGCTGTTCAGCCGCTGTTTCCGTAAAAACCCGGAATGGAGTGCCGAGAGCACGAAAAATTCCAGCGGGATGTGAAATACCTTGTATGTTGCCTTATCCTTAACTGCCCGCATGAATCCAAGATAGTCCTCGACATGCTCTATCACATCGATGGCAAGGAGAAGATCCCAGTGAATATCAGGCTCATGGAGAAGGTCGCCCTGGGTGAAATGTAATCGTTCATTTGATTTTGGCTTGCAAAGTTCGATTGCCTGAGGCGAGATGTCGTAGCCCCGGAAAACACAGTCGTCGCCCATCGATCTCTGCAGATTGACCAATATCTCGCCCGCCCCACACCCAACCTCACC
>JALNXI010000391.1 GCA_023230425.1 Methanoculleus sp.
GTGGAGATCAGAACCACTACACCGCCAAGCCCGGCGGTGCAAGTTCCGGTCAACGAAGCAAGAATCTCCAGGCTTTAGCCCGGGAGAGTGTCAATTCCACCACAATAATCAGAAGCATATCGTCATAGATGTTCAAAATAGCACGATATCTCCCGATCCGGAGCGAATAAAAGGTGTTCCGACCTCCCCCTTTCAATTTCTTCACGTGCCGGGCGGGGTCTGGCTCCTGAGCGAGGGTCTCCACCTCGTCAAGGATCCGGGTTCCGACACTCGCCGGCATCTTCGTGAGGTTCCGCACCACCGCCGATGTGAGTTTTACTGTGTACGCCATACCGCCTGCAGTTCAGCGCGTGCCTCTTCCAGGGTATACAGGCGACCGGCCTTTATGTCTTCAAGGGACTCCTCGATTCCCCGGATGGCCTCGTCACTCAGGGGCTCGTCGTCCTCGGTGGAGTCCATAAGTCGCCTGATAACGTCGTCAAAGGTTTCGCGGGGGTACCGCTTCATCCCTGCCAGCCGATTCTTGGTCTCTGGGGATACCCATACCGTGGTCTGGGACATGCTATGATCTATAGTGGTCTATTGAATATCATTGTTACGATCATCCTCAACGCTTCTGTGTAACTCTCTCCACCTTCTGTTGCAGGTCTGTGCGCTATAAAGGAAGAGGATCAGGTTATTCACCATGATTTTCCTGATTCCGGCTTACGCTCTGTCCTTCAACCATTGCCCGGGGTCGGGACCACTGACGATCCGGCTTTCAGTGGCGACTGGAGAATGTCCCTTATCGATTGAAATTATCCGATCCACACAGATTGTTGAGGATAACCTGCTGATACGTGGAAAATAAGAAGCGCTGAGGGGGAGATTTGAACTCCCGAGGGGCTCAACGCCCCACGGGCTTTCCAGGCCCGCGCCTTACCGGTCTAGACTACCTCAGCACAGAACGTGCATCATTAGTTGGCGGCACGCTCTATTAATAATATCTCTACCCCTGGGGCTCTCCGGCGTGCGCCTTCCAGCCTCTTGGGTAGGTGCCGGGCTGCATCAGGACAGTGGTGGGGGCGATGACGAGCCCGGGTTCCCCCGGCTTCAGCGTCGATGAACTGACGAGGGCCTTTCCGAGCCCTACGAGTTCGCCGCGCCCGGTCATGATCGCGACCGTCTCGCCTTTCCCGAATCCGCCCTCCTTCCCGGTGATACCCACCCCGGCGAGCACTGCACCGTGGCAGATGGCATCGACTGCGGTGTCGCGGATGACGACCTTCGGGAGGTCGACGGCGGCGGCGTCGGGGGAGAGGATCATCCTCCGGAGGGGTTCCGGATCGCCGTCCCGGGCCGCTCCAGCGGCATCGGCGAGTTCGTGGAGCGAGACGGCGGCGGCCTCATCGAACGGACCCGAGCGTATCCTCCGGAGTTCCTGCATGTGGGCACAGACCCCGATCGCGTAGCCCATGTGGATGCAGAGCGTCCGGATGTAGGTCCCGGCATCACACCTGACCCGGAAGAGGACAAGCCTGCCCTCCATATCCAGGATCTCGATCTCCTGGATCTTCCGTATCCGGAGACTCCTTTTCACCGCGCTCTTTTTGGGCGGCCGCTGGTAGATCCGGCCGGTGAACTCCTCCGCCACCCGGTCCACGGCCTCCCGTGGCGCGTCGCCGTGGAGCCGCATCAGGCAGACGTACTCCTTGTTGTGCGAGAGGAGGACGGGGGCGAGCCGGACGGCGCCGCCGAACATGACGACGAGCACCCCGGAGACCTGCGGGTCGAGCGTCCCCGCGTGGCCCACCCGCCGCCCGAGGATCTCCCCGACCCAGGCGGTCACCTGGTGGCTGCTCGGCCCACGGGGCTTATCGACGACGACGATGCCCGAAGCAGGCACGCAGCCACCGCAAGGATCCTTATCTGTAATCTCCATCACTGTCTCACCGGCCCCGGGCTTCCAGGTAGTGGTTCAGCGCCTCGAGGGTTCCTGCGAGCGATCCGTCCCCGACGACAGCCGGGGGGTGCCCGCCGGCCCGCATCGCGTCGGCGGTGATATCGCCGATGGCGACGAGGAGGAGGTCGTCGCGGGGCTGCCACCGGGCCTCCCGGCAGGACATGGCGCTCGTGAAAAGGACGGCGTCGGCGGCATCAAGTGCGAGTTCGGCTCCCGTAGGGACGAGGGCGTAGACCCGCTCCTCCCGGACCCTCCCTCCCGCAGCGGTGATCCCGCCGAGGAGGCCCGGGTTCGGGACGTCGGCCCGCGGGATCCCGACCGTCCGTCCCCGGAGCCAGTCGCCGAGGTAGGGGACGAAGTCCCGGGAGTAGAACGCGGGGAGGACCTCCGCATCGATCCCGGACTCCCGGAGGACTTCAGCCGTCTTCGGCCCGATGGCGATCACCCGGGGCCACCGCTTGAGTTTCGGTGCGACGATCGCGGCGGGGAGGGCGCTTGAGAAGAAGAGGCAGTCGAACTCACCGCGGTCGACGGCCTCGACGAACGCGGCGACCCGCTCCATCCGCAGATCCGCCCGGAGGG
>JALNXI010000392.1 GCA_023230425.1 Methanoculleus sp.
CCGCCGAGATCGGCGTCGAGAGCATGACCGCAGAGGATATCCTTGCCACCATACGGCATCAGACAGAGGAGGGGGTCTCCTCGTTCGTCCTCCACGCCGTCAGCAGGGAGATGATCGACGCCGCCTGGGACGGGGAGCGGATCATGGGCGTCGTCTCGAAGGGAGGGTCGATCACCGCCGCCTACATGCTCACCCACGACGCCGAGAACCCCTTCGTCGAGCACTTCGATGAGATCCTCGCCATCCTCCGGGAGCACGATATCGTCCTCTCCCTCGGCAACACGATGCGGAGCGGGTGTATCCACGACGAGATGGACGAGGCCCAGAAGGGGGAGATGCGCTGGAACGCACGGCTTGCCGCCTACGCCCATGAACACGGCGTCCAGACGATCGTCGAGGGGCTCGGCGGCCATGTCAGGGCCGACCGGATCCCCGTCTACCTCCGGCGCTACCGGGAGCACTCCCCCGCGCCGCTCTTTGTCGCCGGCCCCCTCCCCACCGATACCGCCGTCGGCTACGACCACATCGCCGGGTGCGTCGGCGCAAGCATCGCAAGCGGCGCAGGCGCCGATTACCTCTGCTACCTCACCCCGGCCGAACACCTCGGTCTCCCGACCCCCGACCAGGTGCGGGAGGGGCTCATCGCGTTTAAGATCGCGGCCCACATCGGCGACTCGATCAAGTACGGCATGGACGACGAGGACCTCGCCCTCGCCCGTTTCCGCTCCCACCTCGACTGGGATGGGCAGGTCGCCCATGCCATCGACCCCGAGACCGCACGGGCTCTCGCCCCCGAGCCGGGGCCGTGCACGATGTGCGGGGACTTCTGTGCGGTCGCCCTGATGAAGCGGCTCAAAGGGCAGAGGTGAGGGGAACATCCCCGGATCTCATACTACAGCCGGATAACGAGTTCCACGTTGAATGCCGGGGCCGGTGGAGGCAGGCCCCGGAAGCGCGGTGGCCATTAGCGTTGCCTGCCGCTTGCGACCGGAGTTAACCTTCTGTTTCTCTGCCCGCGAGGGTTGCGCGAAGACTGGACTGGAGGTCGGGAAGCTGCCGGGTGATGATGAACCAGACCGTCTCGAGGTCGACACCGAAATAGTGGTGAATGACAATATTTCTGACCCCCACAATTTTCCTCCAGGGGATTCCGGGGTACCTCTCCCGAACCGGCCCGGGAACCTGTCCGCATGCCTCCCCGATGATCTCAAGGTTACGTATCACCGCATCGATGGTCTTTTGGTCCCGGAAGAAGTCCTCCTTTGAGTATCCTCTGGTATATTCCCTGATGCGGCCGATGGCCTCCAGAATATCTTCAAAGAGGAGGGTTTCATCGCGCTTAGACATACACCGCGTCCTCCTCGATGGCACGGAAAAGCCCCGGTCGCCGGGCGACCCCTCCCTTCAGGGCGAGGTCCACGGAGACGCCGAGCATCCTTTCCAGGTCCTCTTTGAGGTCCACGACATCCCACCCGAGGGGTCTGTCGAGGTCGACCAGGATGTCCAGATCACTCTCCGGACCCTGCTCGTTTCGCGCATAGGAACCGAAGATGCCGATCTCGCGGACATGATACCTTTGCTCAAGGTAGGGCTTTGCCTTCCTCAAAGCGTCAATGATTGACCGCACGGTCCAGTGCGGGGGGATATCCTCGGGCCTTCGCGGCACTTCCAAACGCCTCCTTTGAATGGTATGTGGGTGGAAGAATTGTTTATTGGTTTCCCCACGCTGTGTCTGTGAGGGATCCCCCAAGGTTTATGGATCTGCAGGCGATTCTCTGGACCGGTGAATGATGATGGACATCTCCCGTCTGAAGTACAGGGTCGAGGTTCTCGGCGACAATGGCGAAATCAAGCGATACGGCCCTTTCAACGAGCAGAAGGCACGGGAATTCTTCGAGGTCGAGGAGAGCCTCGGCGGGACCGCCCGGATTACACGGCTGGAGGAGGGTATACAGCAGAAGTGGGAAATCCTCACCGAGTGCGGGGACTGGGACCACTACGAGAGAAGGCTTCGTGCGAAGAAGGTGGAGGTGCCCCTGCAGTGAGGGGTCTTTGACCCCTGATCCCCGGGGCGGTTCCCCTGTCTTGGGTGCCCCTCTCACCCCGGCCAGCATCCGGCCGGCCCCGGTGCACCGGCCATCAGAAGCATTCCCGGGGAAAAGCGGGCCCGGGACCCCGCTCACCTTCGCGGCCTCATCCCGACGGCCGAGAAGACCTCGTCCTCCCCCACCCGGTCCATCAACTCCCCGAGCCTCTCGCCCGGCTGTGCGTTCTCCCGGAAGTAGTCAAGCAACCTTCCGACGACCCCCGGGGCCTCCTCTTCAGCGACAAGCCCTTCGGCCTCGACGCCGACCTGGAGGACCCGGCCCGACCTCCCGCCGAGGTAGAGGCGTAACCCCTCCGAAGCGATGCCGATCGCATCCTTCGGGCAGACCGTAATACAGTCGCCGCACCCGATGCAGGCCTCCCCGGAGAAGAAGACCTCGCTGTCGGTAACCCGGACCGCACCCTCCCGGCAGAC
>JALNXI010000393.1 GCA_023230425.1 Methanoculleus sp.
TGCCCCTGACGCCGCAGAACGAGAGGAACTCGTGTGGGTCATCGGTCGGTGCGTCCTCCGGGGAGACACAGGCGAGCTCGACACAGAGATCCCAGAGGATATGGCGATCGTCGGCGTCGGCAGCTGCAAATTCCCGCACGGTTTCGCTGAACGCCGCAGCAAGCTCCAGGTTTGCCCGGGGTCCCGGCAGGTTGCTCCCCGCGACCAGGCTGGTGAGAAGATCCCCGGCGCTCCCGCTCGTGAGGAAGCCCGAAAGCAACCGGGCAACTTCCCTCATATAGGTCTCTTTGCGGGTCATTGTCTGCAGAGAAGAACGACTCCCAGGCAGTAAAAATGATCGCTACCGGGCGGCCAGGGTTGCGACGAAGGCGTCGAGTGCCGCGTGGACGTTCTCGCCGTTCCGCGCCGAGATGGGATGCACCGTCTCTCCGGGCAGGTCCCGGTGGATGGCCTCCGGCGCCGCGCCCGGACAGTCGCACTTGTTTGCCATGAACGCGAGCGGCACCCCGAGGGCCTTCAACTGGCCGTAGAGGTGCCTTGTCATAGCGTCCACCCCGGTGGTGGCGTCCACGACGATGATCGCGCCGTCCATGCCCCGCGAGAGGATCTGCCGGACAAACTCGAACCGCTCCTGCCCCGGCGTCCCGAAGAGGTAGACTGCCTGGTCCCTCACCTGCAGCCTGCCGAAATCGAAGGCGACGGTCGTGGCACCTTCGTTTGAGGTTGCTTCGATATGACGGCTCCGGGGGTCGAGCGCCTGGATGAGACTGGACTTGCCTGCATTGAAAGAACCGAACACGACGATCTTGAGCCTGCCTTCTACCATCAGCCTTCTATTGGCCCCGGGATGTTTTAGGGTTTCGCTATGGCGGCTCCGCGAAGGGATGGCGACGTACCCGGGCCCCGGGAGAAGAGTTCTCCCCTAACCCGGATAGGGAGAGGGATCGCTTCCCGGCCCCGCCGGGGGCTTAAACTCCGGACGTCCCGTCCATCGCACGTCGGAGTGTCGTTACTCGAAACTCCTCCCGGTTTTCTCGGACTCCGGACGTTTTCTCAAGAATAATATACCGATAGTTCCAAGGTACCGGGTATGGAGTCGGGAGAGGCAGATACCATTGCGCAGGAGATTATGGCGGCTCTGGACGATCTCTTTCGGAAGGAGAGAGTTGCAAGGCTCCAGGTATCTGCTCTTGAGGAGCGGCAGTACGCCCTGGCCGCGACATTCGGGATGGTCCGGGATATGGAGGCCGACAGCACCATCGAGGAGGCTCTCGTCGGGTTTGGATTCGAGTACTACACCGTCGACGACGATGCGGAACTCTGGATATCGGATGAGCATGGGCTGATGATCTTCCTCTCCTTCACCGCCCCGGACAGGCGGTATTACAGTTACAGGATCGTCGCGTTCGATATCATCGGCGAGGAAGAGGAGGAGAGTGGATGAGCCTTATGGGCGACGCCGAACCCTTCTGCCACGCGGGCGGAAGGGTGCCGCACCAAGCACTATATACCGCAAACGACATCAGGTCTGGAGCAAAAACTGGTGGCATGGAGATGGAACGTTCGGTAAAACGCCTCATGGAAGACCGGGAGAAGCGGCGTGAGGAGAACATCGGCAAATACATCGAGCAGCTCTCAGACGAGAGCACGCCCTACCGGCTGCGGGCGGCCGAGGCGCTGGGGGGGTGTGCCGATGCCCGGGCGGTCGAGCCGCTGATCGCCGCCCTGCACGACAGCGAGAATGAGGTCCGCTGGGTCGCGGCGCAGGCGCTCGGGAAACTCCGCGATGCCCGGGCGGTCGAACCGCTGCTTCCCCTCCTCACCGACCCTGACCGGTGGGCACGGCGCGGCGCAGCCTGGTCGCTCGGCGAGATAGGCGACCCCCGTGCGGTCGAGCCGCTCCTCCCCCTTCTCGCGGACAGAAAGAAGGACGTCAGGATGGCCGCCGCCGATGCGCTCGGGAAACTCCACGACCCGCGAGCGGCCGGCGCCCTCTCCGGCGCGATCGAAGGGGAGGAGGAGCCAGAGGTCAGGACGGCGATCCGGCGTGCGCTCCGCGATATCACCGGGGAGACCGGTTTCTGACCGGGTAGGACATGAGGCTATTTCGCTACTACCCGGAGGATTTCGGGGCGCTCCCTGTCCGGGTCATCCACATGGACCTCACCTTCGACGTCTACGACGGCCACACACGGGTCGTCTCGGCCCTCACCGCCGAGACCCTCGATGCACCGCTCGCGTCCCTCGCCCTGAACGCCCGCGACCTGGACATCCTCAACGTCGCCTGCGAAGGATACGCCGTCGCCCACACCTACGACCGCGGCGCCGCGGTTCTCACCGTCACCTTCGACCCACCCGTCACGCCCCGAACCCGGTTCACCCTCGATACCGAGACGATCTGCCGGCCGAGCAGCCACGTCCTCGAAGGCCTCTACTACGACGGCTCCTGTCCCGCCGGACTGCCCACCCAGATCACCCAGTGCCAGCAGTGGGGGTTCCAGCG
>JALNXI010000038.1 GCA_023230425.1 Methanoculleus sp.
CGCGACCGCGAACACCCTGGCAACGATCCCGGCGCCGCTCCTCGACCGGATGGAGCTGATCGAGATCTCGGGCTACACGAAGAACGAGAAGTTCGCGATCGCAAAAGACCACCTGCTGCCGGAGACGCTCGAAGAGCACGGCCTTGACGCGGATAAACTCAAGGTAGAGGACGATGCTCTGGTCGTGATCATCGAGCGGTACACCCGCGAAGCAGGAGTCCGGGCGCTCAAGAAACAGCTCGCCCGGATCGCCCGGTTCGTCTCCACGAAAGTCGTCTCGGGGGATGCCGATCTCCCGTACGTGGTGACGGCGGATATGCTCCCGGAGATCCTCGGGAGAGAGACCGTCCGGCAGGACGTGGCCCGGAAGGAGAACCCACCCGGTGTCGTCACGGGGCTTGCCTGGACGCCGGTCGGCGGGGATATCCTTTTCATCGAGGGGACGTTCATGCCCGGCAAGGGGAGACTCACCCTGACCGGCCAGCTCGGGGACGTGATGAAGGAGTCGGCCCAGATATCGCTCAGCCTGATCCGCTCAAGGCTCGCAGCCACCACGACCGGGTTCGACTTCTTTGCAAGCGACATCCACATCCACGTGCCCGCGGGGGCAACCCCGAAGGACGGCCCTTCGGCGGGTGTTGCGCTCTTTACAGCTCTCACTTCCCTCGTCACCGGTAAAGCGGTCGACCCGACGACTGCCATGACCGGGGAGGTCACGCTCTCCGGAGCCGTCTTGCCGGTGGGCGGGATCAAGGAGAAGGTCCTTGCGGCACACCGGGCCGGGATAAAGACGGTCATCCTCCCGAGAGAGAACGAGCGGGATCTCGTGGACGTGCCCGAGGATGCGAGACGCGAACTTGCGTTCGTGGCCGTGGATACCATCGAGGATGTCCTGCGTGAGACGCTCGGGATAGAACTCCACGGTCCCATCGTGCCGTATGCGGGCAGCCGGTGCGTGCCGGTGCACGACCTCTAACCCTCCTTCATGCCCGGGTTCGGGCACACCCCCTCTTTCACCACGACCGCCCTTCGGCCCGCCGCGCCACGCTCCGGGAGCAAACAGGCTCGAAGCGGCCTGACGTGTAGATGATTGTGACAGAAATCGTTTATAGGAGAAGGTCGACCTCTCCCCCATGGACGATCCGGAGGATGAAGGGGGATGAAACGATCCCACATCGTAGGCATCGCTCTCCTGGTATGCCTGATCGCAGCGGCGATCGCGCTGGGCGCAAATGCCCCGGGTTCCGACGACGAACCGATCCTGGTCATCGGCGACTCTATGAACGTGCTCGTCGCGGGCGCCACGTCGGTCTCCGATCTCGCGGCCGCCGGGATCCAGGCGCCGGAAGAACTGCAGATCCCGAAGGGCATCAAGCGGTACGACGTTGTGACGTTCGACCACGCTGCCCTCTCGCGAGAGATCCGG
This sequence comes from Methanoculleus sp., assembly GCA_023230425.1. GTDB lineage: Archaea > Halobacteriota > Methanomicrobia > Methanomicrobiales > Methanoculleaceae > Methanoculleus. The sequence continues at coordinate 1,427 of JALNXI010000038.1, forward strand.
GATGGACTCCCGCTTTCTATCCACGGTACGGCGTATCGGGCCGAACAGCACGGGATGAGTTTCGAGCAGATCGATGACAATATCAATACCTACGAAGGGACGATCGTCGGCGTTGACGAAAGCGATATCCTCCTGACGACCGGGAAAAATGTCCTCGTTGGGAGCATAGCCCTCGGTAACGAGACGTTCTGGATCGTCCCGATCGAGTCCCGTGCGCGTGCCGAGCAGTCGGAGTCCCCGTTGCACGTCATATACAGTTCAAAGGATGTGCTCTACCCTGAGGGGCCCCCCGTTCCGATAGATTAGGGCCCCCATGGAATATTTCGGTGTGGTGATCGTATGGAGTCTGGAAACAACAAGCGCATGATTGCCGTCGGCGCTCTTGCGTTCATCGGCGTCGTCATCCTCGTCGCGGCGGTCGTGCTCGTATATACCGCCCTCGTTGCCCTGATCACGGGAATCGATGGTCTTCCGCAGGAGTTGACTGTGGAAGTAGTCGGGGAAGAAGATCTGCAGAATGCACCCGTCATCCACCTGACCGACCGGGATCTCAAGCAGCACCCGGTGCTTGCCTCCGCGATCCGGGAGGCCAACAGCAACCCCAACATGCCGAAATACGCGTCGGTCCCGATGACGGGGGTCGAATGCCTCGTGCTCACCGAGTCCTGTGGTGTGTATACAAAGGGCGCGCCATACCTCGAGTACGACGGAGTGTACTACGCCACCCGCGTTCTACTCCACTAAGATCGGGTCAAAACAGGTGCAACAGGAATGGAAGAAGATAGGAAACCGGAACCCGGCAACCAATTCAAAACGGTGGGGCTTATTCTCGCCTGCGTTCTTGCCGGCATCGTCGCCGTCGCGCTCGGCTTCATGCTCGCCGATGCCCTCATCCTCTACGCCTACGAGAGTTCGGGCGGGCAGCCGATGCTCTACGTCATGGAGAGGGTGGAGCCGGGAGAGAACGTGGTCGTTCGCCTGACCGAGAAGGACTTTGTCGACCACCCGGCGCTCGATGCGGTCATCCGTGGCGAGGAGCGTAACCCGTCGGCGTGGGAGTGGGGCTCCAGCGACCGGCGCGTCATTGGGGGTGCTCAGGTCTCGTATGCGGAGAGCCGGGCGCTCCAGGATGCCTATGGCCCCGACCGGGAGACATGGGTGTACCCGCACCTGGAGTACGAAGGGGCGTACTACATGGTTGTGACGACGTGGCCGTGAAATGGGGGAGAGCAGATGGATGGAACTGTAACGGTAGTTTACGGTGAATTGAGGAGAAGCCGTGACCTTGTTGCGTCATGAAAAGAGCACCCTACTGAAGCGATACCTCATCATGTTCGTGGTCGCCGGGCTCCTCCTGCTCGGCTGCTACGCTGTTGTCGCCTCCTACATCGCCGCGACTATCCCGCCCGACGAACTCCTGCTCTACGAGGTCACGGAGGAGACGGCCCGGGAGGGTATCGTCATCCGCCTCGACGAAGAGACGTTCAGAGAACTGCCGGTTCTGGATGCGCTCCTCCGGCGTGAGGGGCATAACGCTGAGGGAGGGCCGTATATGCCCGGGGATATTCGACTGGTAGGGAGCGAGGAGTACCCGGAGAAGATCCACCAGGAAACGATCGACACCTACATCTTCGATAGCGAGACCGGCAAGCGGAAGTACTTCGAGTACGAGGGCCGGTACTACCGGGTCGGGACGGTTTACCGGGATTGAACGGCCGGAGGGAGGAGTGAACCCTATCGCCGGAGAGGATGAGAATGAACGTGCCATACGCACCTGAAGATTCCTCCCGTCCCGAATCGCCGGGGTCTTACCGGCATAACTGAAATAATGGTGATCCTATGAATCCAAAGATCGGTGCATTCGTCTGCCTCGCCGTGGCGGTCGCGGTCGGCTGCATACTGGTTATCGGTCCGGCGAACATCCTCCCCGCCGGGGCGGGTGCAGGTAAATACTCTCTCACTGCCGAGTTCCCGGAGGTGCCGGACTCCTGCACGCTCTACCGGGTGGTTCCCGCCGCCGTCACCGGGGAGCAGGTCCGGGAGATTGCGGAGCGGTTCGGGCTCTCGGGAGAGCCGAGCGGGAGAACCGGGGAGTTTCGCCTCGTCGACACCACAAAGAACCCGGAGGAGTGGCTCTCGGTGTATACGCACTCCGGCGCCGTGGCCTACCGCATCCCCGACCGGGAGCTGCCGGCCGAGGTGACCCGGCAGTCGGACCTCCCAACGGAGGCGGAGGCGGAGGAGATCGCGCTTGCGTTCCTGGCAAAGACCGTGATGCAGTCGCCGGACGCCCGGGTCGTGGAGATCGCCGTGAACCAGAAGCACGAGGTCTGGGCGGCGAGTTCCGGCTCGCCGGAGACGTCGTATGATGTGACGCTCGCCGTCAGGTTCGGCCGGTCGCTTGACGGGCTGCCGGTCTACGGCGACGAGTTCGCGGTGATCCTGGGTGACGGGGGTGAGGTCGTCGGGCTCGTGAAGACCTGGCGGGAGGTGGAGCCGGATGGCAGTGTCGCCATTAAATCCCCGGAACAGGCGTACGCGGACCTCCTCGTATCAAAGTCCATCCGCCCTTCGGATGGTATGGCGTACGACCGCGTCATGGTCGAGAACGTCTCGCTTGGCTACTGGATGGAGCCTGCGGGTGTCGTGCAGGATACGGTCCTGCCGGTCTACGCGTTCTCCGGGACTGCGGTCCGGGGCGGCGCTGAGGAGCCGTATGTCGGGTACGTCTCCGCCGCAGAGGAAGAGTTTGAGGGTGAAACATGAGAGGAAAAACCCGAACGCGGACACTCCCCCTCCTTCTCGCGGTGCTGCTCGTGTTCGTCCCGGCGGCATGCGCGGGTATCGATCTCGATCGACACATAATCCCGGAACTGAAGGTGAACGAGTCGCTCGAGACGATTGCCGTCTCCGGAGGACTGACCCTCCAGCCGGAATGGGACGGGAGCGGGACCACCGGGATACCGTTCGGTTCGATCATCGTCCATACGGCTGATGGGAAAACGCTGGTCTTCGACAAGGACGGCAACCAACTGCTCTCCATCAGCGACGAACTCTCTGCAAAAGTCCCCACCCCCGGCGGTGTTGAAAAACCCTGCACCTGGTTGCACCAGCTCCCGAACGATTCCCGGGTGTATCACCGCGACAACGGGAATTTCGTCCTCGATACTGCCGGGAACCTCATCCTGACCGTCATCAACGAGCATCCGCCGTCCGATGAGGATCCGATCACCATCACCTCCCCGGCCGAGGGCGAGGTGGTCTGGATCGATGTCGTGCCGCCCCACGTTCCTGTTTCCGGGGAGATCGATGCTCCCGATGGCGTGCGAAATGTGAAGATCCTGAGCGGAAAGGAGGAGATCCGGTGCGGGAACCTGGCCGAGTTCGCCTGCTCCGTACCGGTCTCCCCGGGGGAGAACACAATCACCGTCGTGGCATGGGATAACCGCAGGCACCGGGTCGAGAAGACCGTGAACGTGACCGTCCATATCGGGCTGCCCCCGCCGCAGTCGGTCACCGTCTCGGGCATGGTGATGGACCGCGAAGGCAGTCCGGTTCCGGGGTTCGGCCCCGCGGTCGGGGTTCTCTCGCTCCTCGGGGCATCATTAACCCTCTGGGGCAGGAAGAGGCGCTGAAGATGGTTCGTGAAGGCTCGATTCTCCCGGCACAGATTCTTGCGGCTGTGGTTACGGCACTGGCGGCAGGTTTCGTGATCTGGGTCCGGCATGGTACCATACCTGCAACTGACGGTGACAAGATGAAACAAACTCCTCTCCTCCTGGTTACGCTGATCCTTCTGGTGTTCGGGGCCGGTTGCACCGATTTTGTGGAGGTAAACGCATCGGCGAAAACCACGCCTGCCCCGGTCCTCTACTACGAGCAGGGAAATACCTCGATCGCTCTCAACCTCTCGGAGATCGCCGTAGACGATCCCGAAAACTTCACTGCCAACGCCACATCGGTGTTCGAGATTCTTCTGGCCGACCAGCGGGCCGGGATTCTGCTTGAGAATGGATGGAAGATCACCTCGGTCCGGATGGCCTCCGATGAGGATGACCCAAACCGGACGTACGCCGAGGTGGAGTTCCGGCACGATGGACTGTCGTTCTTCATCGGGGTCGACGAAACGGCCCGCCGGACGCTCGACGGGCGTTGCGGGGCTGAATGGTGGCTGTCGACACCCGTATCGGGCCCTCTGCCTGAGGGCTATCATCAGGCGACGGATAAGCTCACGAACACCTACCATGTGTTCGACGAACGGAACAAGCGTGTGGCCATAATCTACAACGACACGACGATCTTCTACCTCTACCCGTCGTACTCGATCATCAACATGGAGGGAATACTTGACTGATCTCACCCCGGGCTCGTTTTCCGGTGGTCTTAGAGCAGCAGGTATTCATGGGCCATCAGGAGAGCCGACTCTTCAATCCTGGTAGCGGGGCGGCCCCCAGACCGCGCCCGGTCCCGGCCCTCCCCTAAACTCTCTTTGCTATCGTCTCGATCGCCTCGATCAGCGTCTGCTGGTGCGGCTTGATGATCGCCACCGGGCAGTCGACGATCTTCTCCACGATCGGCGCAAGGATGGGGGCGCAGATGATCCCGAGCGCCCCCTCCTTGTCTGCCCGCACCGCGGCGATGATGCACTCCTCAAGGGAGTCCGCCGAGTAGCCCCGGATCCGGTACTTCCGGTCGCCGATCGGGAGATCGCGGTTGTCCAGATCGTCGAGCAGGAACCGCGCCGCGATCACCGCGATGAAACTCTTCTCCCGGGGTTCGAGGACGCTGACGATCCGCCGGACGGTGGAGAGACGCGGGTCCGCCTTGCCCGACGTGAGTTTGTAGAGGGTGGCGGGCGGGATCCCCGCCCGGTCCGCGAGGTCCCGGACGCTCATATCCTGCCGGGCGAGTTCCTCCTGGAGCGCCCCGGCAAACTCGGTCTCGAAGATCCTTCTCGAAAGCATTACTCTACTATAGTATCATATTAAAGATAAGATTTTCCTATTATGGTTAGATATTCCCTGGCATAAGGCAAATCTTATCATGACCTGCGACGACTTCCCTTTATGAACCCCCCACCCATCCGGGAGATCACGATCCTTCCCGGCCGAAGCCGGAGCGGCGAGCCGGAGCGGTTCGCGGCGATCGCTATCCGCCCGGGCGACACGATATCCATCGTCGGCCCCACCGGCTCCGGGAAGAGCGCCTTCATCAACGATATCGAGGTCTTCGCCCGGAACGACACCGCCACAGGGCGCACGGTCCTCGTCAATGGCGCCTACCCGCCCGAAGAGTTCGTCCGCGACCCGGCGCACAAGCCCGTCGCCCTGATCACCCAGAACACCAGGTGTCTCGCCGACCTCACGGTCGAGGAGTTTCTTACGATGCACGTCCGGTCCAGAAAGATCGGGGACGACCGCATCGTCGGCCGGACGATCGACCTCGCAAACGAGTTTACGGGCGAGAAGATCCAGCCCGGTGCCCGGATGACCGCGCTCTCCGGCGGCCAGACCAGGTCGCTCCTGGTGGCTGACGCGGTCCTTGTCGCGGCTGCCCCGGTCCTCCTCCTCGACGAGGTGGAGAACGCCGGGATCTTCAAGGAGCGGGTGATCGAGGTCCTCCGGGCCGGGGGGAAGGCGGTCATCTTCGTCACCCACGACCCCCTGGTTTCCCTCCTCTCAGCCCGGCGGATCGTCATGCGGGACGGGGCGGTCGAGCGGGTCATCGAGCCTGATGGCCGTGAGGATGCCGCCCTCAGGGAGGCCCGCCGTCTCGACGAGACCCTCCGGCAGATGCGGGAGGAGATCCGGGCCGGCAATCTGATCACAGGATCGGTCAGGGCATGAGGCTCGCCGTCATCGCCGGGCCGCCGTCCGCCGGGAAGACCGCTGTTGTGCGGCAGACCATCCGCTCCCTCCAGGACCGGCACCGGATCGCCTACCTCAAGATCGACGTCGTCCGGGCGTTCGAGGACGAGGAAATCGCGGCCGAGTTCGGCATCCCGGCGCGGAAGGTCTACTCAGGCGACCTCTGCCCGGACCACGCCGGGGTGATGGTGATGCGCGACGCCATCGCCTGGGCCGGGGAGGAGGGTGCCGACCTCCTCCTCATCGAGAGCGCCGGGCTCTGCCTCCGCTGCTCCCCTTACACGACGCAGGGGCTTGGTGTCGCTGTCCTCTCCGCGATCTCGGGGACGAACACGCCCCTGAAGATGTCCTCGATGCTCGCCCTCGCCGATATAGCGGTCGTGACCAGGATCGACCTTGTCTCCCAGGCCGAGAAAGAGGTCTTCAGGGAACGGATCAGGGAGGTGAACCCGGACCTCGACATCGTGGAGACGAACGCCCTCCAGGGGACCGGGATGCGCTACCTCCTCCGTGCGATCGAGGGCTGCCCTGCGGTAACCGACCCGGACGCCATCGTCCTCCGGGGTGCGCCGCCGCTTGGGGTCTGCACAATCTGCATCGGGAAGACGGAGATCGGGTGGCAACACCACTTCGGTGTCATCCGGAAACTCGAGGGAGCCGATTACCTCTACCGGGGGGATTGATCTGGTGGCATGGAGACCGCCCGGGAAGGACTGCGGGGCCTGCGGCGCTCCGACCTGCGAGGCGTTCCTCACTCTGATCCGGCAGGGAAAGAAGGATCTCCCCGACTGCGTCTTCTACCGCACCGGGACCGCCCCCTCCCGGTTCGAGGGCGAGGCCCGATACACCGGCCGGGACGTCCTCGGTGTGGAGTACGACTTCATCATCGAGCCCCTGCCGGGCGAGGTCTCGGCCCGGAAGATCATCCTCCCCTTCCGCCCTGACCTCGTGGAGAAGTGGGGGATTGTGCCCGGGGACATCGTCGTCGGGAGGCCGGCAGGCGCGGGCTGCCCGGTCCAGCACGTCCTCTCGGTCCTCCATGCAAGCCCGGTGAGCGGTCTCCTCACCTGCCTGGTCGTCGGCCCGCAGGCCTCCCGGGGCGGAGGGTTTAAGGATATTGAGGCATACCACATCGTCGGTTTTGAGGGGGTTTGCCGGACGGTGCGGCGCGAACCGGTCTTTGGGATGCGCCAGCGGTTCCTGCCCGGCTACTGCATGATGAACCTCGCACATACGGGTGTCGTGAACATGGTGCTCGCACAATCCTGCGGGCTCCATGTGCGGGTGGAGGATGTCAGGTTATTATGAAGACGATTACAGAGATCGATGAGAAGATCCGGAACGGTTCGGCGGTTGTCTACACCGCAGCGGAGTTCAAGCGCCTCGTCCGCGAGGGTGCGGAGGTCTCGGCCGCGGACGTGGACGTGGTCACCACCGGGACCTCGGGGGTGATGTCGGGGACCGCGGCGATCCTCTCGGTGCCGGTGGCGGAGCCGGGGACGTTCGAGCGGGCTGAACGGGCCTGGGCGAACGGGGTCCCCTGCATGCCCGGCCCCTGTCCGAACGAGCGCCTCGGGCTCCTCGACCTGATCGTCTCCGGGACCGCCCACGCCGGGGCCGGCTACGGGGGCGGGCACCTCTTCCGCGACATCGTCGAGGGGCGTGAGATCGAGGTGGTGGTGGAGGCCGCCGACCGCTCGGTCGAGGCACGGGTGACCCTCGACGACTTCTCCTACGCCCGGCTCTTCACCACCCGGAGCGCCTACCGGAACTACACTGCCTATGTCAACACCCAGCCGACCCGGGTGAAGACGATCTTCTCCATCGAGGGGCTGCAGGGGCCCTGTCGGGAGGTATCGGTCAGCGGGTGCGGCGAGATCAATCCCCTCCAGAACGACCCGCTCGGGCTCGCGGTCCGTGCCGGGACGCCGGTCCTCCTGAACGGTTCGATCGGCATGGTGACCGGCGAAGGGACCCGGAGCACCCCGGCCCGGCCCAACCTCACGGTCATCGCCGACATGGCCGGGATGCAGCCCCGCTACATGGGTGGATTTAGAACTTCTGCCGGCCCAGAGTGCATCACGAGCCTCGGCGTCGCGATCCCGGTCCTCGACGACCGTCAGGTCGCCGGGCTCCGCGTCCTCGACGAAGAGATCCCCCTCCCGGTGGCCGACATCAACACCCGGGCCGTCCTCGGGGAGGCGACCTACGCCGACGTCTGGCAGCGGCCCGACCGGGAGGTGACCTACTACCCCGAATGGTGCGAGGAGTGCTCGACCTGTGTTGTGGCCACGGTCTGTCCGACGGGCGCGTTCTTCCGCGAGACCGGTATCGACCCTGACCGCTGCCTTGCCTGCACCGCATGTCTTGCTGCCTGCCCGAACGACGCGTTTGCAGCCGGCGAGGGCTCGCTCCGGGTCAGGGGACGGCGGGTCCCGATCACCCTCCGCCAGTCAGGCCGGACGCTCGCCGAGGACCTCTGCCGGGACTTAAAAGAGATGGTCCTCGACCGCCGGTTCACCTTCACGGGAGGCGGTGTCCGATGAGGGAGAAGTACCTCCTCCGGTGCCCGGGATGCGGCCGGTCCTTTCCCGACCGCTACACCCTCGACTGTCCGTCGGGGTGCGACACCCTCCTCCGGACCATCTACGCCGAGCGCCGGCTCACCCCCCGGAACCTCCCCGGGGTCTTCCGCTACAAGGATTGGCTCCCGGTCGAGGGCCACCTCCGGGTCAATGCCGGCCCGGTCTCCTACGAAAGCGAGGGTCTCGCCCGGGAACTCGGACTTCTCCACCTCACCGTCACCTTCTCGGGCTACTGGCCCGAGCGGGGTGCGGGGATGGAGACCTGCTCCTTCAAGGAACTCGAAGCGCAGCCGACGGTCCTGCGCCTCCGGGAGAAGGGAGCCGGCGTCATCCAGGTCTCCTCGGCGGGGAACACCGGCCGGGCGTTCTGCCAGGTCTCGGGCCTGACCGGGGCCCCGGTCGTGGTGGTGGTCCCGACGGCCGTTGCCGACCGGCTCTGGACGACCGTCCCGGCAGAGAACGTCTGCCTCATCACGGTGGACGGGGACTACTCAGACTCCATAGCCTTCGGGCGGGAGGTCTGCTCCCTCCCGGGAATTGTCCCGGAGGGCGGGGCGAAGAACGTCGCCCGGCGGGACGGGATGGGGACGGTGATGCTCGACGGGGCTCTCGCCGCCGGCCGGCTCCCCGACTACTACTTCCAGGCGGTCGGGAGCGGCACCGGGGGGATCGCCGCGTGGGAGGCCGCGGAGCGAATGGTCGCCGACGGCCGTTTTGGTTCTCGCCTCCCGGAACTCCACCTCTCCCAGAACCTCCCCTTCGTCCCGATGGTCAGGGCGTGGGAGGCGGGGAGAAGGACGATCGTGGCCGAGGATATGCCCGATGCGGAGGCCTCGATAGCCCGGGTCTACGCCGACGTCCTCACGAACCGCCACCCCCCCTGGGAGGTCCGGGGCGGGGTCAGGGACGCCCTCGCTGCCTCCGGCGGGAGGATGTACGCGGTCGGAAACGAGGATGCCCGGAGCGCCGGGAGGCTTTTTGTGGAGACCGAGGAGATCGACCTCGACCCGGCCGCCGCGGTCGCGGTCGCGTCGCTCGCCCGGGCGGTGGAGAAGGGGTTCATCGACCCGGGGAAGCGGATACTCCTGAACGTGACCGGCGGCGGCTACGAGCGTGCGGCAGAAGACCTCGACCGCTACCCGGTCGAGCCCTTCCTCCGCGTCGCGGCCGGGGCGGTCCTCGACGGAGACCTCCGGGACGATATCGGTGCCTGGCTTGCGGAGCAGGAGGTGGCGGCCTATGCGTGAGGGCTGTGTCCTCGACCGCCTCGCGGCCCTCGGTGTCGATACCGTTGCGTCGCTCCCCTGCGACCGGACGCAGGACCTCTGCGCCCTGATCCCGGAGCGGTTCCGTGCAGTGAACCTCACCCGGGAGGAGGACGGCGTCGGGATCTGCGCCGGGCTCGCGATGGCCGGGGGGCAGCCGGTGCTCCATATGCAGAGTTCGGGGCTCGGGAACTCCTTAAATGCCATCATGTCGCTCACCGTCACCTTCGGCCTCCCCCTCCCCATCCTCGCGAGCTGGCGGGGGGTCTACCGGGAGGCGATCCCGGCCCAGGTGCCGTTCAACCGGGCGGTCCCGGAGGTGCTCGCTACGCTTGGGATCCCTTACACGGTCATCCGCGGTCCCGGAGACGAGGGATTAATTGATACGGTCGTCCGCGACGCCTACGATGCCATGCGGCCGCATGTGGGGC